>CAMLNY010000159.1 GCA_946481405.1 uncultured Brevundimonas sp.
GGCGGCTGAGAATGACCTCGCCGCAGTCCTCCCCGCCCTCGTTGCCGCGCAGGTCGACGATCAGGCCGCGCGCGCCGTCGCCGGTCAGGTCGTCCATAGCCGCGCCCAGCCAGGCCTCCCACGCGAAGTCGGAGTTGTAGAGGGCCCAGCCGGGCATGGTCAGGCGGACAATCCCGTCGGGGCCCTTGTCCAGCGTCCAGGGATTGGCGTCGCCTTCGGGCTGTCCCGCCTCGGGCGACCCGGCCCTGCGTTCGGCCAGGGTCAGGAGGCCGGCGCGCACCGTGCGTCCGTCCGACAGGGTGAAGGCGGCCGTGTCTCGAAGCGGCAGGACGAGCGGCAGGTGGATGTCGAAGGTCTCGTAGCCGTCGTCACCGCGCACCTCCATCAGGCTGACCCGCTTGGCATCGCTGGCCCCGTCGGCGCGGGCCATGGGCGTCAGTCGGGCAAGGAGGTCTGACGTCGCGACGCCGTCGATGGCAATGATCTGGCTGCCTCGCGGGAACAGGGCCTGGCCGGTGTCGTCGCGCGTCACGACCATCGAGCCGTCGATCCAGACGAAGCGGAAGGGGACCAGCGACCGGTCCGGATACATCCGCGCCACCGTGGCGTCGCTGGCGTTGTAGGGACTGGGGTAGGTGTGGCCGCACCGGACCGAGGCCGTTGCCCGCGACAGGGCTGCGAACCGGTCGCGAAACGATCCCGGCGCGGCCCACTGGGCCGTCAGACGGTCGAGCCGCTCGGTGATCCGGGCCGGGGTGGAATAGCGATAAAGGCCCGGATGCATCGTCTCCCAGGCCTGACGCAGGATGACGATATCGGATGACCAATCGTCGGCGGCCATGGCGCGAACGGGCGCGGCGGTGGTCAGGGCGAGGCCGCCGGCGATCTGCAGCAGGCGACGGCGGGACAGTGACGGCATGGGCGGCTCCGGGTTCGATCTCACCCTGTCTCGGCTCAGACCGACGCGCGCCTCAGTTCCGCGTCGGCCGTTCGAAACTCATGATCTGAGACGCCGCGGCGATAGCGTGAAGGCGCCACGCCGTAGCGGGCGTGGAAGGCCCGGTTGAAGCTGGCCTTGGAGCTGAAGCCGGCGTCGAAGGCGAGGGTCAGGAGGTCGTCCGGAGATCCCGCGTCGAGGGCGGCGGCCACCGTCTCGGCCCGCAGGCCGTTGATCCAGGCGGAGAAATTCACGCCCAGACCCTGGTTGACGGCGCGCGACAGTCGCCCGGTGTTGGTGGCGAGACGGCGGGCGAGGATCGGCAGGCTCAGCTCCGGCTCGCGCGCCCAGCCGGCCTCCCGCACCCGCGAGTCGAAGCCGGCGGCGATCCCGGCCCAGTCTGGCTCGGTCGCGGTCTCGGGTGCGCCGCTGAGCGCGGGAACGGGGAAGCGCAGGGCCGCGTGGCGCCAGCCCTCGACGCCGAGATAGAGGCCGATGCCGGCGAGGGCGAGGTAGAGGCCGGTCTCCTGGAAATAGTCTATGCCGCCGCTGAGCCAGTCCCAGACGGTGAAGGCGGCGTAGATGGCCAGGACGGCGGCGAGGGCGACGATCACCCGGCTGAGCCAGCCGGCGGCGAACCGGTCGTCATCGCTTCGCGCCTCGGCCAGATCGCGGCGGTAGGCGCGGAGGCGTTGCAACGAGAGGATCGCGTAGGCGCCCAGCGAGACCAGCAGGGCGATCTCGAGCAGGGGGCTGACGAACCGGGCGTGGCCGCCCGTGTACCAGTCCCACTTGGCGTCCAGCGGCAGGGCGAAGCAGACAGCGAAATAGACCAGCTGCAGCCCGCCGGGGATCAGGTGCAGGCCGAACCGTAGGGGCAACTCGCCTCGCACCAGGGCGTGGGTGTAGCCGAACAGCAGGGGCGGCAGCAGCAGGGGCAGGGCGAAGGGCGCGAAGGTCAGTCCCCGCCAGGCGTCATAGGCGCCCGCGAAGCCGATCGCATAGGGCAGGATGACCCCGGTCAGGATGGCCAGGAAGGCGGCGAGGATGCGATTGGCGACCCGGTTCGCATCCTGTCGGCCAATGGCGACGGCGAGCGCCAGAAGCTGTAGCCCGGCCAGGCCCAGCAGCGCGACACGCCATCCGAAATAGAGTTGAACCCCGTCCACGCGGCCAGTCTAGGCCGCTGGCCTGTTTAGCGCGAGGCGGTATTCCAGGCCGGCGGGCAGCCGTCGAAGCGGCCGGCGTCTGTGATGGTCAGGCGCCGCTGGTTGAAGCGCAGCACGGGCTGCATCGAGCCGCGGCCATTGCCGGTGTAGAGGTCGACCCGCTCGCCGCGGATCGCGCCGCCGGTGTCGGAGGCGTACCAGTAGCCGTCGTGGACCGTGCCGTCCGGCAGACGCATGCCGACCGTCTCGCGGATGAACAGCTTCGTCCGTCGCGGGATGACGCGCGGATCGGTGGCCAGGGTGCGCATCGGGATCGGACGGCAGCCGAGCGAATCGTTGCCCGTCGCTCCGCCGCCGCCGGCGTGATAAAGGCTGGCGCGGGCGCTCCAGTCCGGATCCTCTGCCATCAGGGCGGCCTGTTCGGCCGTCAGTTCGGGCGCAACCGCCTCGCTGTCGTTCGCGTTATCGGGGCTGACGGCGACCACGGGATCGGCCGCAACGACCGTTTCGTAGGGCACCGGATCTCCAGCCGTGAAGGCTGCAGCCCAAAGCATGGCGAACGCCGCGAGGGTGTCGAACACAGATCGAACTCATAGTGACACCGGTCCCCAGAACTGTACCGGCGAGGGGGCTTGTCGTTGGGACCTGCGGCGGAATTGTGTCCAACGGCCCCGCTGCGACCGTTCGTCCCCATGTGTGGATGGATCAGTCAACCGCTGCCTGAGATAAGCGGAACCGGGGTTGGGCAACGCCTGAAATCGCGATAGCAGTATAGACGGATCAGAAATCCTTTGCTGGCGCAAGATGCTTACTGTTCATGGAGATATTCGGTCGGGCAACTGCTTGAAGGTCAAGTGGATGCTCGATGCGCTCGGGCGTGATTATCAGTGGGTCGCAGTCGACATCATGTCGGGTGAAAGCCGCACGCCGGAATTTCTCCTGCTGAATCCGTTCGGTCAGGTGCCGGTGCTGGTCTTCGGGGACGGTCGTGCGCTGGCCCAGTCGAACGCGATCCTGCTGCATCTGGGGGAGGGAACGCGCTGGATTCCCGCCGACGCCTGGGACCGGGCGAAGATGCTGGAGTGGCTGTTCTGGGAACAATACAGCCACGAGCCCTATGTCGCCGTGGCGCGGTTCCAGCGCGTCTATTCGGGCAAGTCGGCCGAAGAGGTCGAGACGCGCCTGATGGAGCGGGGGAACATCGCCCTGTCGCGGATGGAGGACGCCCTGTCGAAGACCGACTGGCTGGCAGGCGGGCAGGGGGCGACCCTCGCCGATCTGGCGCTGGTCGCCTACACGCGCGTCGCCGACGAGGGCGGGTTCGACCTCGGGGCGTATCCGAACATCCGCGGCTGGATCGCCAGGACCGAGACCGCCTTCGGGATCGCCTAGCGCGGCTCCGGCCGTCCGCCCTCGGCCCACTCCGGGGTGAAGTCGCCGTCGGCCATGGCCTTCAGCGGCTGGACCAGCGACTGGATGGCGTTGGTCATGAAGGGGATGTCGAGGTTCTCGATCGTGTCTTCCGGCGTGTGATAGGTCGGAATGGTGGCCCAGCCCGAGACGGTGTGGGCGACGATCCCCTTCAGGGCCAGCGCATAGTTGTCCGAGCGCTGGAAGAAGTTCTGCTCCGGATAGGGATCGGGGCCGACAAGGGCGCCGCGCTCCTTCAGCGCCGGGCCGAAGTTGGAGCGCTCGAAGCCGGTCATCATCATGACCCCGGCCGGAAGCTGGGGATCCTGGTCGCCGATCATCTCGATCTCGAGGTTGGCGGCGATGTCGTCCAGCGGGATCGGCGGATGGTCGACGAAGTAGCGCGAGCCCAGCAGGCCGGCCTCTTCCGATCCGTAGGCGACGAACAGGATGCTGCGCTCGTGCGGGCCCGAGGCTGCCAGCGCCCCGGCCAGTTCAATCACCGCCACAGTGCCCGAGGCGTCGTCATTGGCGCCGTGCATGACCACACCGTCCGAGCGGACGCCGATGTGGTCGAGGTGGGCCGAGACCATTAGCACGCCGGCGGTCGGATCGGTTCCCTGGAGCCAGCCGATGGCGTTGGTGGTGACGCCCTCCACGACCGATACGGCGCCGGGATCATACGCGACCGTTCCGCCGGCCGCGGCGAGGGCGTCGTACGCTTCCGGGGCGAGGACCAGCACGGCCGGGCCGCCTCGCGCCGGGGTCTCGGTCAGGCGGATCGACGGGTCCCGCGGGGCGCTGTGGGCGGTGGCTTCGGCGAGGGCCTCGGTGCGGCGGAGCAAGACGATTTCCGCCCCGCTGCGCATCGCCGCGCCGAAGATGGCGCGGATGCCGGGGCCTTCGGGTGGGGCGATCATCAGCACCTTGGCGGCGGGCGGGGCGGCCGGATCGGTCGCGACCGTCACGGAGCCCGAGGCCGCGGTCAGACCGCCGGTCAGGATGGCGAAGTCGTCGACCTGTTTGAGTTGCGTGGATCCGGCCGACAGCACGGCTGCGCCCGACGGGGTGGTGATGGTCACCGGCGCGCGCTGAAGATAGCCGTCCATGCCCGGGACCGCGGTCAGCCCTGCGAGGCGGAACTGGGCGGCGACATAGGCGGCGGCGATGGCCTCGACTGTTTCGCGGCCGGTCAGGATGTTGCCCTGCACGGCGTAGCCGGGCCCGGTCTCGTGCCCGGCCCAGTCGTTGCACTCCGCGCCGGTGAACGCCGCCGCGCGGCCGTCGGCGGTGACGGCGCCGAGCTGGCGCGCCTCGCGGCCGCCGTCGTCGGCGAGCGTCCGCTCCAGAGCCTCGTCCGGAGC
>CAMLNY010000160.1 GCA_946481405.1 uncultured Brevundimonas sp.
GACGCCCTATGTCGACAAGATCGTCCTGGCCATCGACCCGAAGGCCGAGAAGCGCGTCCGCGAACTGACCGCGCGTCTGTCCGCCCTGCCGAACGAGGTCACCCTGCTGGTCGACCCGATCGACGTCGGCGAACGCAATGCCGCGCTGGACCGCCTCGCCAGCGCACCGCTTGCCTCTCTTGACGGCCGCGTGGACGACGACCGCCGCGCCTTCAACAAGCGCATCCAGGACATCGTCATCGGCACGGTCGCCGTCGTCCTGCTGGCGCCGGTCATGGCCCTGACGGCGCTCGCCATACGCCTCGACAGCCCCGGCCCGATCTTCTTCCGCCAGCGCCGCCACGGCTTCAATCACGAGGAGATCGTGGTCTGGAAGTTCCGCACCATGCGCCCCGAGGCCGCCGACGCCACCGCCAGCCGTCAGGTCACGACCGACGACGACCGCGTCACCCGCGTCGGCCGGATCATCCGCTCGACCAGCCTCGACGAGTTGCCCCAGATCTTCAACGTCCTGAAGGGCGAGATGTCCCTGGTCGGCCCTCGCCCCCACGCCATCGGCATGAAGACCGGCGCGGTCGAGAGCGCTCGCCTCGTCGCCGAATACGCCCACCGCCACCGCATGAAACCCGGCATGACCGGCTGGGCCGCCATCAAGGGGTCGCGCGGCCCCCTGCACACGGCCCAGGACGTGCGTCGCCGGGTCCAGCTCGACATCGAATACATCGAGCGGCAGTCCCTGTGGCTCGACCTCTGGATCATGTTCGTCACCGTCCCCGTCCTGCTGGGCGACCGCGCGGCGATCCGCTGATGTTCTGGCGCGGCGTCTGGGGCTATCTGCCCGCCAACATCATCCAGGGTCTGGTCGGGTTCGGCGCCATCGTCGTCTTCACCCGCCTGCTGTCGCCCGAGGACTTCGGCCGCTACGCCATCGCCTTCTCGGTCATGACCCTGGTCCACGTCGGCACCTTCAGCTGGCTGGAGGCCGCCATGGCGCGCTTCTGGGCCGCCGAGGAGGGCCAGTCGCTCGCCGACCACTTCCTGACTCTTTACCGCACCGCCGCTGTCGTCACACTGGCCGTCCTGCCGTTCGCGGGCCTCGCCCTGTGGCTCGCGCCGATCGGCCCGGGACTGAAGCTGGCCATCGCCGCCGGCCTCGTCGGCATGCCCATCCGCTGCCTCGCCAAACTGGCCCAGGAGCGGTTCCGCGCCGCCGGTGAAGTCACAAAATCCGCCGGCATGGACATCGCCGTCACCCTCGGCGGCTTCGCCATCGGCGCCTTCTGCGCCTTCCAGGGCGTGGGCGCGGCCTCGCCCCTGATCGGCCTCGCCGTCGGCCCGCTTCTGGTCCTGCCCTTCGTCCTGCCGAACGAGCTGAAACAGGCGCGCGGCGGCGTCCTCTACCGCGACCGTCTCGGCTCCTACGCCCGCTACGGCTACCCGATCGCGGCGGGGCTGGGCCTGTCGCTGATCATGGCCTCGACAGACCGCTTCCTGCTGGAGATCTATATGGGCCCGGCCGCGGTCGGCGCCTATCACGCGGGCTATAGCCTCGCGAACCGCACCCTCGACGTCCTCTTCATCTGGCTCGGCGCCGCAGGCACCCCCGCCCTGATCATGGCGTGGGAGCGGGGCAGTCGCGAGGCCTTCATGAAGGCCGCCCGAGAACAGGCCTCGACCTTCATCCTGATCGGCCTGCCCGCCGCCGTCGGCGTGGCCCTGGTCGCCCGCCCGCTGGCGGACTTCATGATCGGCGAGGACCTGCGCTCCGTCGCCGCCTCCGTCACCCCTTGGATCGCGCTGTCGGCCTTACTGTCGGGCTGCACCGCCTATTATCTCAGCCAGTCCTTCGTGCTGGGCCGCCGCACCGACCGGCTGCTGCTGACCCTGTGCATCCCCGCCGGATCGAACGTCATCCTGAACATGATCCTCGTGCCGCAGATCGGCGTCCACGGCGCCGCTCTGGCCACCGCGGCCAGCTTCGCCATCGGCATCGCCGCCTCCATCGGCATGGGCCGGAAGATCGTGCAGATGCCGATCCCGTGGGACACCCTTGTCCGCTGCGGCTTCGCCTGTGTCGCCATGACCGCCGCCGTCCTGCCCCTGCCGGCGCTGGGCGGCGTTCCCGAACTGATCCTCAAGGCCGGGGTCGGGGCGATCGTCTATGGCGGCGTCGCCATGACCCTCAACGCCGCCGGAGTCCGCGACCTCGCCGCCCGCCTGATCGGATCCCGCCTCGGCCGGAGAGCCCCTGCATGAGCCGCCCCGTCCTCACCGACAACGCCGCGCGCCGCCGGGCCAAACCGGCCGTCTCGGTCCTGATCCCCTTCCTGCGCGACGACCCGTCCGGGTTGCTCCAGCTGCTTGACGAGGAGGCGCCTTACGTCGCCGGCGCCGTCGAGGTCGTCGTCATGGACGACGGCACCAATGATCCCGATCTGACTGCCCGCCTGCAGAAGCAGATCAGGGCCATGTCTCTCCCCGCCCGCCTGATTACCCTCAAGCAGAACGAGGGCCGCTCCAAAGGCCGCAATCGCCTCGCCGATAGCGCACGCGGGGGCTCCCTGCTGTTCCTCGACAGCGACATGCGCCCTGACCATCGTCGCTTCCTCTGGACCTGGGCCGATCTGGTCGCGCGCGAGGACCCGGCCGTCGCCTTCGGCGGCTTCTCCCTCTTGCAGGCCCCGACCGACGCCCGCTTCTCGGTCCACCGCTCCATGGCGCTCAAGAGCGACTGCGTCCCGTATCAGGAGCGCGCCCGTACGCCCGAGAAATACGTCTTCACCTCCAACCTCCTGGTCCGCCGAGACGTCTTCGAGGCCGAGACCTTCGACGCCGAATTCTCCGGCTGGGGGTGGGAGGACGTCGAATGGGCCATGCGCGTCTCGCGCCGCTTCACCGTGGTCCACGTCGACAACCCGGCCACCCACATGGGTCTGGACACCGTTGAGGCGCTCGCCGGCAAGTACGAACAGTCCGCCGGCAACTTCGCCCGCGTCGTCGCCCGCCACCCGGACATCGTCGACCACGCCTTGGGTTCCTACCCCGGCCCGCGCCTTCTCCCTGCGTCTCTACCGCGCCGCCCTCTACGCCGAGGCCGTCTGATGTCGTCCGTGTCGGTCATCGTGCCGACCATGCGGCGCCCGGAGAGCCTCGAGCGCGCCCTGCGCTCCCTCTTCGTCCAGACGGCGCCGATGGCCTCCATCGTGGTGGTTGATAACGATCCACAAGGCACCGCCCGCGACACGGTCGCCCGCCGGACCGCCGACAGCCCCTGCCCTCTCATCTACCGGCACGAGCCGCGCCCCGGCGTCGCCACGGCGCGGAATGCGGGGCTTCAGCAGACCGACGCCCCCCTGATAGCCTTCCTCGACGACGACGAGGCCGCCTCCCCTGGCTGGCTCGCCGCCCTCCTCGGCGCCCTCGACCAGACGAAGACCGACGTGGTCTTCGGCCCCATCGCCGGGCGGGTGCCGGAGAATACCGGCTGGGCGACCCCCTATCTGGAAGCCTTCTTCGGCCGCGCCGGTCCTTCCGCCACCCAGCGCATCGACAAGCCCTGGGGCTGCGGCAACTCCCTGATGGTCCGCGCCACGGCCCTGCCCGGCCCCGCCCCCTTCGACGCCTCGGCCGACCAGTCAGGCGGAGAGGACGACGCCCTCTTCGCCGCCCTCAAGGCACGCGGCGGGACCTTCGGCTGGGCCGCAGACGCCTGGGTCGACGAGTTCGCCCCACCGCACCGCGCCACCATGCGTTACGCCCTGTCCCGCGCCTTCGCCTACGGTCAGGGCCCCAGCCAGACCGCGGCCAAGGCCCGCAACTGGCCCGCCGTCGCCAGATGGATGATCGTCGGCGCCGTCCAGACCGCCGTCTGGGGCCTCGCCGCCATCGCCACCACCGTCATCGCCCATCCCTCGCGCGCCGCCCTGATGGACAAGGCGGCCCGCGGTCTCGGCAAGATTTTCTGGATGAAGGGGTTCGAACCCCATTTCTACGGCGCGCGCGAACTCGCCCGCCTGAACCGGGTCAGCCCGTCAGCCGCCTGAGGAAGGCCGGCGGCGTATAGGTCGAGCGGTTCACCACCACCCCCGCGATCCGCCCACCGACGGACTCGATCTCGTCGCGCAGGATTACCGGCTCATTCGCCGCCGTGCTCTCCGCCGCCACGATCAGCACCGTCGCGTCGACGTAAGGAGCGAGCGTGATCGCCAGATCGCTGCGATCCGCCGCCGGGGCGTCGATCACCACCGTATCGGCGTGCTTCCTCATCGCATCCCAGTAGCGGGGGTCCGCCACCGGCTCGGCCCTCTGCCCGGACCGCAGCACCTCGGCCCGGAACCGCGTGATCCACAGACGCCCGCCCAGACAGGGCCGCGCCGTCATCAGCCGCGCCGGGGCGATGGGCTTTCGATCCCGTCCCATCACCGGGGGCGTCACGGCAAAGAAGCTCGATCCGTCCGGTGAAGACGCGGCCGCCGCGCCCAGCCGCCCGAACCGCTCGGGCTCATAGGCCGCGGCTTCCTGTTGTCCGGGCTGGGCCAGATCCGCGTCGATCAGCCAGACGGGCTTTCTCGCCCGCACCGCCGCCAGCCGCGCGAACTCGCGCGCGACCGTCGACGCCCCCTCGCCGGTGTTGGCGCAGGCGAACTGGATGACCCGTCCGCGGTGTGCGGGGGCCGATCCCAGCGCGGCCCACAAGCCCGCCATTTCTGATGTGAGATCGACCATACGAATCGGTTACGCGCTGACCATTGCCACGAGCATGATCGTTTCAGACAGAACCGCTACGCGGTTCTGACTTGAAGCGTGAATCATGCTCGCAACAAAAACAGGAGCCTG
>CAMLNY010000161.1 GCA_946481405.1 uncultured Brevundimonas sp.
CGTCGCTCACCTGGTCGATCCGCCCGCCGAGCGACAGCCCGAACACGAGGATGAACAGGATCGACGAGATCACCGGCGCCAGCACGGTCTGCGTCCAGAGCTTCGAGACCCGCAGGGTCTCGCGCTTGCACAGCCAGACGAGCGCGCTCACGATGCCCACGCCGCCGGCGGTGCTGAACTCCGCCGCCGCCCGCTTGTCGACGCCGAGCAGCAGCCCGCCGACGATGGTCGCGCCCGAGCGCGACACGCCGGGGATGATCGACAGGCACTGGAACAGGCCGACGCCCAGCGCCGTCTTCATCGAGAAGCCCATGGCGTCATGCTCTTTCGGCTGGGGCGCCCAGCGCTCCAGCGCGATCAGGGCGAAGCCGCCGACGATCAGGCTGACGCAGACCACGGTCGGGTTGAACAGCACCGTCTTGATGAAGTCGTGGAACAGCAGACCCACCATCGCCGACGGGAAGAAGGCCAGCAGCACCGAATAGGCGAAGCGGCGCGACGAAGGGTCCTTGGACGGCAGGCCGATCAGCACCTTCCACAGCCGGGCGAAATAGAGGGCGACCACCGCCAGGATGGCGCCCAGCTGGATCATGACGATGAAGGTG
Source organism: uncultured Brevundimonas sp. (assembly GCA_946481405.1). Next base: position 606 of record CAMLNY010000161.1, read on the forward strand.
TCCCACGGCTCGTTCGGCAGGCCGAGCAGGCTCTTGGTCAGCAGCAGATGACCCGTGGAGGAGACCGGAATGAACTCGGTCAGGCCCTCGACCAGCCCGAGAATGATCGCCGCGATCCAGTCCGCCATGAATGTCCCCGCTTAAGCCGGGGTCACTCGCCTCCGGGTCTCGGACCCACATAGCGCAGACGCGCCTTGATAGGCGAGCCGTCGATGATCTGATCCAGCGCATGGGCCATCAAACCCGTCAGCCGTCCGATCAGGAAGACGTCAGACGCCCCGTCGCGCGGCAGGTCGAGCCGCCGCGCCATGATCGCCAACGCCGCCATGAAACCCGCGCGCTGACCGCTGGCGGCCTCGGCCTCGCGGATCACGGCGGTCAGGTCGGCGGGCAGGTCCGCGAGCGCCAGCAGGGCCTCCGCTCTCGGGTCGCCATGCGGGAAGGTCTCGCCGCCGAAGCCGGGGATCAATCCCTCCGCCTCCATGCGACGCTGGGACGCGCCGGCCGGATCGCGCCGGGCCTCGACCACATAGGCGATCGCCCGCGTCAGGGTCCGCGCCGTCGGAGACCCCGCCGCCGCGACCAGTCCCGCAAAGGCCGCCCCCGCGGGCGACGCGCCGCCGGAAGCCGCCGCCCGCGTCGCCAGCACCGCCGGATCCAGATCCAGATCGGCGGCCAGCACCAGCGCCCGCCGCAAATGCACGCTGTCCCGCTCCAGCATCTTCCAGCCGCGCGCGAGACGCTGGTGGAAGAACAGACGCGGCCCCGGCCCGGAGACCGCGTCGACGACCTCGTTCATCGCCACGGCCGCATCGGCCTTCAGCATGGCCGGAGACCGGCCGCTCGACGACTGCTCCTCCTCGGCCCGCCGCGCGAGGGCGGCGAACAGCCGGGCCCGGTGCGAAGCGCCGCCTGCAGAGTCCACACGCACGCCCAGACCCGCGAACGGATTGCTGTCCTCGGCGCCCCACAGCAGTCTCGCAGTCTCCTCGACTGTCGCGTTCTGGGCCCACTGGGCGACGTCCCGGCCGCGATAGTAGAGCCGCGCGTCGGAGATCAGGCTGACCGTCGACTGGATCAGGGCCTCGCCCTTCACCGCCGGCGGCTCGAACGGCGCCACGACGCCGGGCGCCTCGCCCGAACTCGCGCCCTTCAGTCGGGCGACGTCGGCGGCGGCGTAGAGGCTGCGCCGCGGATCGGCGGGATCGGGCCGGGCGGTGATCCGCCCCCGGCTGACATAGGCGTAGAGGGTCTGGGTCTTCACCCCCAGCAGCGACAGGACCTCGGCGCGCGGGATCCAGCGCCCCCGGCCCTCGCCCTCCCGCTCGCTCCCCTCTGGCGCCATCGAACCCCGCATTCCGCCGTTACGGTTAATCGGCGCGCACCATGGGGCCGTTTCATGACCGCAAGCCTAACGGCGGTTCGCCGGCTGTCCTTCCTTGGCAACCGTCGGGCGATAAGCGAAAAGGCGTTCGATGACCTCCCCCGTCACGCCGCCGTCCGAGCCGCCCGCCAAGTCCGGCCCCTGGGGCGCCGCTCCCACCCTTTCGACGCGCCAGATCACCGGCCTGTCCGTCGGCGTCGCGATCCTTCTGATCGCGCTGAAGGCCTTCGCACTGGGAGCCTCGGGCTCGGTGTCGATCCTCGCCTCGCTCGCGGATTCGACGCTCGATCTGATCGCGTCCCTGACCACCTTCTACGCCGTGCGCTGGGCCGCCGCCCCGGCCGACGCCGACCACCGCTTCGGTCACGGCAAGGGCGAGGCCATGGCCGCGCTCGTCCAGGCCGGCCTGATCTTCGCCTCGGCCGTCTTCATCGGCTGGGAGGCGCTCCAGCGGATGTTCGATCCCCGCCCGGTCGTCGGCGGCGTCTGGGCCGTCGGCGTCGTGATCGTCTCCGTCCTCCTGACCGGCCTTCTGGTCTGGCTCCAGACCCGGTCGCTGAAGGCCTCGGGCTCCATGGCCGTCTCGGCCGACCGCGCCCACTACGCCGCCGACCTGGCCGCCAGCGGGGTGGTCCTGATCGGGGTGGCCTCGGGGGCCTGGCTGGCCGCACCGGGGCTCGACGCGGCCGCCGGTCTGGTCGTCGCCGTCTGGCTGTTCTGGGGCGCGTTCGGCCTGCTGAAGGGCGCCGGCGACCAGTTGCTGGACCGCGAGGCCTCCGACGCCGACCGCATCGCCCTGACCAACGCCGTCCTGTCCGACCCGCGCGTCGGCGGCGTCCACCAGCTGCGCACCCGGATGTCGGGCAACCGCCTGATCGTCCAGATGCACGTCGACCTCGACCGCACGCTCAGCTTCGAGGCCTCGCACGACATCGTGGTGGCGGCCGAGGAGCGCGTACAGGCCGCCTTCCCCGGCGCCGACGTCCTGATCCACGCCGATCCGCGCGGCCCGACCACCTCGGCGGTTCCGGTCACAGCTTCGCCCTTAGCGTAAACGGGGCTTTAACGGCCGCCGGTGCAGGAGGGGTCGATGTCGGCGAACGTCCTGTTCCATTTCCCCTTCGATCCGGGCAGCCGCGCCGCGCGTCTGGCGCTGGGCGAAGCGCGCATCGAATGGACCGAGGTGCTGGTCCGTCCGTGGGAGGACGACTGTCCCGTGCGCGACCTGAACCCGTCGGGCATGCCGCCCGTGCTGCAGGTCGCCGGTCCGCCCGCCCTGACTCTCTGCGAGGCCGCCGCCGTCCTCGGCTGGATCGAGGATGGACAGCAGACGCCTCTGCTCATGCCCGCCGACGCCGCCGAACGCGCCGAAGTCCGGCGTCTGACCTCGTGGTTCGAGCGCCGCTTCACCGATGAGGTCAACGCCGTCCTGCTGCACGAGCGGATGGAGAAGCCCCTGCTCCGCCTCGGCCCGCCCGAGGCGAAGATGCTGCGCGAGGGCCGCGATGCCCTGAAACACCATCTGGCGGCGTTCGAGGATCTGCTGGCCCGCCGCGACTGGCTCGCCGGTCGTCGCCTGTCCCAGGCCGACATCGTCGCCGCCGCCCATCTGTCGATCCTCGACTACTTCGGCGAAATCGTCTGGGCCAACTGGCCGGGGCTGAAGACCTGGTACATGAAGATCAAGTCGCGCCCCTGCTTCCGCCCCCTGCTGGCCGACCGCTTCCAGGGCGTCGCCCCCGCGGCCTGCTACGCGGACCTGGACTTCTAGACCTTCTCCCTCCCCTTCAGGGGAGGGCGGCTGAGCCGAAGGCGAAGCCAGGTGGGGGCGACAAGGCCCGGTCCCACGTCGCCTGATCGCCCGGCCGCCTCCACCCGGTCGCTGTGCGACCACCCTCCCCGGAACGGGGAGGGAGAGGTAAGAGCCTTCCATGTCCGACCTCCGCGACATCCTCCGCGCCAGGGCCGCCGAACTCGGGTTCGACGCCTGCCGCTTTGCCTCGGCGTCAGAGCCGTGGTCGGCCGGTGAGCGGCTGGCGCATTTCGTCCAGGCGGGACGGCACGGCGAGATGGGCTGGATCGAGACCACCCTCGAACGCCGCGCCCATCCCACGGCCATGTGGGACGGCGCCCGCTCGGCCATCGTGCTGGGCATGAACTACGGCCCCGAGCACGATCCCCTGCCCGAGATGGCCGACGCCTCGGCGGGCTATATCTCCGTCTACGCCCGCGGCGACGACTATCACGAGCTCATCAAGGGCCGTCTCAAGACCCTCGCCGGCCAGGTCGCCGCCCGCCTGAACGCCGAGGTGAAGGTCTTCGTCGACACCGCCCCCCTGATGGAAAAGCCGCTGGCCCAGCGCGCCGGTGTCGGCTGGCAGGGCAAGCATACCAATGTCCTCAGCCGCGATCACGGCAACTGGCTCTTCCTCGGCATCATCCTGACCGCCGCCGAGATCGAGCCCGACTCGCCCGAGACCGAACATTGCGGCTCCTGCACCGCCTGCCTGGACGCCTGTCCGACGAACGCCTTCCCCGCGCCGTTCCAGCTCGATGCCCGGCGCTGCCTGTCCTATCTGACGATCGAGTTCGCAGGGCCATGGCCGGTCGAGTTCCGCCCCCTGACCGGCTCGCGCATCTACGGTTGCGACGACTGTCTGGGCGTCTGTCCGTGGAACAAGTTCGCCGCCGCCTCGCGCGAGAGCCGGCTGACGGCGCGGGAGGCCTCGGTCAGCCCACGCCTCGATCACCTGGCTGCGCTCGACGATCCGACCTTCCGCATCCTGTTCTCGAAGAGCCCGATCAAGCGCATCGGCCGCGACCGCTTCGTTCGCAAC
>CAMLNY010000162.1 GCA_946481405.1 uncultured Brevundimonas sp.
AAGCAGGCCCTCAACCACTACCAGTTCGACGCGGCCTTCGGCGGCGCGCGGCGCGACGAGGAGAAGAGCCGGGCCAAGGAGCGGGTCTTCTCGGTGCGGGGGCCCGGTCATACCTGGGATCCGCGGCGGCAGAAACCGGAGCTGTGGAACCTGTGGAACTCCCACCTGACGGCGGGGGAGTCGCTCAGGGTCTTCCCCCTGTCGAACTGGACCGAGCTGGATGTGTGGGAATACACGCGCGCCGAGGCGATCCCGGTGGTGCCGCTGTACTTCTCGGCGCCGCGTCCGGTGGTGGAGCGCGACGGGGCGCTGATCGTGCGGGACGACGAGCGGCTGACGCTGAACGAGGGCGAGGTGTTGCGGACGCGCCGGGTCCGGTTCCGGTCGCTGGGCTGCTATCCGCTGTCGGCGGCGGTGGAGTCCGAGGCCGCGGACATCGACGCCGTCATCGCCGAGCTGAAGGCCAGCCGGTCGTCGGAACGGCAGGGCCGGCTGATCGACGCCGACGAGGCCGCCTCGATGGAGCGCAAGAAGCGCGAGGGCTATTTCTGATGGACGGCGAGATCCTGACGCTGGCCCGGCTGGCCGAGCGGCCGACGCGCGATCACCTGCGCTTCCTGACCTGCGGCTCGGTGGACGACGGCAAGTCGACCCTGATCGGGCGGCTGCTGCACGACACGCGTCAGGTCACCGACGATCAGCTGGCGACGCTGAAGCGCGACAGCCAGAGGTTCGGGACGGCGGGCGACGACCTGGACTACGCCCTGTTGCTGGACGGGCTGGAGGCGGAGCGGGAACAGGGCATCACCATCGATGTGGCCCACCGCTATTTCTCGACGCCGCGCCGCCACTTCATCGTCGCCGACACCCCGGGGCATGAGCAGTACACACGCAATATGGCGACCGGGGCCTCGGGCTCGGACGCGGCGGTCATTCTGGTCGATGCGACGCGGGGGCTGACGGCGCAGACCGAGCGGCACAGCCGGATCGTGTCCCTGTTCGGCATTCGACACGTCATTCTGGCGATCAACAAGGTGGATCTGGTCGGCTACGACCGGACGACGATTCAGGCGATCGCCGACGCCTATGCGGTCTTCGCGGCGGACCTGGCCTTTACTTCCGTGGCCGTCATTCCCGTCAGCGCGCGGGCTGGAGACAATGTTGTCGATCCCTCGCCCCGGCTGGGGTGGTACGAGGGGCCGACGCTGCTGGAGGCGCTGGAGACGACGCCGGTCGAGGACGGGCGGCAGGCGCGGCCGTTCCGGTTCGTCGTCCAGTATGTGAACCGGCCCGATCACAGCTTCCGGGGCTATGCCGGGACGGTGGCGTCGGGTGTGATCCGCGCCGGCGATCCGATCGTGGTCAGCCCGTCGGGGCGCGCCGCCACGGTGTCGCGGATCGTCACCTGGGACGGGGACAAGGCCTCGGCCGAAGCGGGCGAGGCGGTGACCCTGGTGCTGAAGGAGGAGGTGGATGTGTCGCGCGGCGACGTCTTCGCCCTGCCCTTCACCCGGCCGGCGTCGCTGGAGCGGTTCTCGGCCAGCCTGCTGTGGATGGACGACGCGGCCTTTACGCCGGGACGGGCGTATCGCATCCGCATCGGGACGCGCACCCTGCCGGTGCGGATCGCGCCGCTGGAGGCGGGCGAACCGCTGGGTCTGGAGCCGAACGCCATCACGCGGGTGGCGGTGTCGGTGACGACGCCGGTGGCGTTCGACGCCTTCGCCGACAATCCGGCTCTGGGCTGTTTCGTACTGATCGACCGGGACAGCGGGGCGGTGGTCGCGGCGGGCGTGGCCGAGGGGCCGCTGGATCAGGCGCGGCACATTCATCGCTCGGCCGAGGCGGTGACACGCGACGAGCGAGCCTTGCTGAACGGCCATGTCGGAGGCGCGGTCTGGCTGACGGGCCTGTCGGGGTCGGGCAAGTCGACGATCGCCACCGCGCTGGAACGGGCGCTGCATGTTCGGGGCGTGCGGACCGCCCTGCTGGACGGCGATAATCTGAGGCATGGGCTGAACCGCGATCTGGGCTTCTCGCCCGAGGACCGGGCCGAGAACATCCGCCGGTCGGCCGAGGTGGCGCGGTTGTTCGCGGAGGCGGGCGTGATCAGCCTGTGCGCCTTCATCTCCCCGACCGCGAAACTGCGTCAGGCGGCGCGGGAGCGGCTGACGGATGACGCCTTCCTGGAGGTGTTCGTGGACGCGCCGATCGAGGCCTGCCGGGCGCGCGATCCCAAGGGGCTCTATGCCGAGTCCGACGCGGGCAAGCTGCTGGGCCTGACCGGGGTGCAGTCAATCTATGAGCGGCCGGAGAACCCGGACCTCACGCTGGACACCCTGAACCTGACGCCGGAAGCGGCGGCGGACCGGATCGTGGCGCTGCTGGAAGCGCGGGGGTGGATCAGGGCTCTGAACTGACCGGCGCGTCCCGCAGCTTTCGCAGGCGGGGGGTGACCATCGGGATGGTCAGCATGGTCGAGCCGACGGCCATCAGCAGCAGGGCGGTGAAGGTCTCATTGGTGATGATCGCCTTGTCCAGGAGGATGTTGGCGAAGATGATCATGATGAGGGCCTTGGTCTGGAGCAGCCAGCCTATGACCGAGGCCTCGCCCTTCTCCCACTTCAGGATGCGGCCGGCGAGGTGAACGCCCGCGAGCTTGCCGGCGACCGAGGCGACGAGCAGCAGGGCCGCTGCGGCGAAGACGGCGGCGCCGCCGACGTCCCACTGGGTCCGGAGGCCCGTGGACAGGAAGAAGACCGGCATGATGGCCAGGAGGATGTGGTCGCGGAACAGGTCCATCCGCTTGCGGTCGAACCACTCCGCGTCCAGCACCGCCCCGGACAGAAAGGCGCCGACCATGAAGTGCAGCCCGGCCCAGTCGGCCGCGAAGCCGCAGGCGGCCAGCCAGATCAGGGCGACGTACCAGCGGTCCCGCTCCTGTAGCCGTTTCATGAGCGCGCGCATCGCCCAGGTCGCGACGGCGAAGCCGATCAGGAAGCCGGCCTGTCGCCCCACCCGCTCCCAGTCCAGAAGGATGAGGGCCAGCACGCCCCAGATGGCGATGTCGTCGAGGCTGGCGTAGCGCAGGACTCGCTGGCCCAGCGGCTGCCGCAGGATCTGCAGCTTCTCCATGAACAGGACCAGGATCGGCAGGGCGGTCACGGCGCAGGCCATGCCGATGCCCATGACGACCTGCCAGGTCTCGCCTTCGGGACCGGCCCAGCCGGGGAAGCGGAGCATGACGACGGCGGCTGCCGCGCCGAACAGCAGCGGCGTGACCAGGGCGAACCCGGCCGTGACCCCGGTTTCGCCGCGCCGGGCCCAGGCCTGTTTGAGGTCCAGCTCCACGCCCGCGATCCAGACGAAGATCATCACCGCCCACCATGCGACGCCGTTCAGGGCGCCGATGACCGGCGGGCTGAAGACGAAGTCGTAGTAGGCCGGGAAGACCGCCCCCAGAACGCCCGGTCCCATCAGGATGCCGCAGACGATCTGAACCACCACCAGAGGGGCGTAATATTCAGTGCGGAAGCCGCGCCAGATCAGATAGGGCACGCTGAAGATCAGCAGCAGGGCGATCAGGAAGATCTCACTGGTGGTCATTGCGTGCATGTGTCGTTCCGCCCCGGCGTCTCCGCGCCATGGACCGATGTCTAGCGGGCGGTTTCGCGTCGCGGAAGGCGGCTGGCCTGATCCTCACTCTCGACATCGTGAGGATTGACGAGGTCAGCGCCCCGTCGGACTGTGCCCCCGCGACCTGGGGAGGACGAGCATGTCGGGACGAATGCACGGCGCCACGCGTCGGGGCCTGCTGATGGGGGTCGGCGGCGGTGCCGCGGCCTCGGTGCTGCCAAATACTACCCTTGCCCAGGTCGCGGCGCATCGGCGACCGGCGCCCGAAGGCTTCCTGTGGGGGACCGGCATCTCGGCCTATCAGAGCGAGGGCAACAATACGAACAGCGACGCCTGGCTGATGGAGAACCTGCAGCCGAGCATGTTCAAGGAGCGATCGGGCGACGCCTGCGACAGCTATCACCGGTTCGACGAGGACTTCGCCCTGGCCGCCGGGCTCGGCTTCAACTGTCACCGTTTCGGCGTGGAATGGGCCCGGATCGAGCCCAGCGAGGGGCGGTTCTCCCACGCCGTGCTGGACCACTATGCGCGGATGCTGGAGGCGTGCGTCGCGCGCGGTCTGAAGCCGATCATCACCCTGAACCACTTCACCACACCCTTGTGGTTCGCACGACGCGGCGGGTTCGAGGTGGCGGATGCGCCGGAGATCTTCGCCCGCTATTGCCGTGTGGTCGTCGAGCGTCTGGGCGGGCTGATGCATGCGGTGACGACGTTCAACGAGGCCAATATCCGGCTGCTGGTCGACCTGATGCCGTCGGCGCGGGCCGCCCAGCCGATCGTGCGGGCCGCCATCGCCGCGGCGGCCGAGGCGACCAACGCGCCCCGCTTCTCACGCCTCGCCTTCGCCGATCCGGCCGTGGCCACCCCGATCATGCAGGCCGCGCATCGGCGAGCCTATGAGGCGATCAAGACGGTGAGGCCCGAGTTGCCGGTCGGCATCACCCTGACGACCCAGGACATCCAGGCGTCCTCGCCCATCATCGCCGAGGAGTATCGCGGGCGGCTGTACGGCGACTGGGTCGAGGTCGCCAACGGCCATTCGGATTTCTTCGGAGTGCAGACCTACACGCGGTTCGTGTTCGACGAGACGGGGATGGTCGCGACGCCGCCGGACGCCGAGCTGACCCTGTCGGGATATGAGTTCTATCCCGAGGCCCTGGGCGGGACGATCCGCTGGGCGCACGA
>CAMLNY010000163.1 GCA_946481405.1 uncultured Brevundimonas sp.
ATTCACGTCCTGGCGATTTTGGCGCGCGCCCATGGCAAACCGGTCTGCTCCAACTTCATAGCCCAGAGCGTCAACACCAATCCCGTCGTCATTCGCCGGGTCACCGCTCTGCTGTCCAAGGCCGGGCTGATCGCGACCCGCCCGGGTGCTTCCGGCGGCTCCTGGCTGCTGCGCCGGCCCGAGGACATCCGGCTGGACGAGGTGCTGAGCGCCGTGAACGGCTGCGCCCATCTGGGTTCGCCGCCGCAGGGCGCCAAGGGCTGCCCGATCGGGGAGCATATTCCCCGTCAGGTCGCCAAGGTCCTGACCCTCGCCGATCAGGCGGCCTCCGCCTCGCTGAGCAAAATCACCATCGCCGACCTGCTGGCCGACAAGTCGCAGGCGCTGGACGGACTTGAGCCGCATCCGGCCTGCACCGAAGCCATCCGCGCCGCCGGCGCCGTCGCCGCCTGACGTGAGCCGCCGCATCATCCTGATCACCGGCGCCTCGGCCGGCATCGGGGCGGCGCTGGCGCGGGTCTATGCCGAAAAGGGCTGGGACCTGATCCTGACGGCGCGACGTGAAGCCGCCCTGACGACTCTGGCGCGCGAGATTTCCGGGACCTATGGCGCGACCGCCACCGTCATTCCCGCCGACCTCGCCGATCCCGAAGCGCCTGCGAAACTGATCGAGGCCATCGCAGCACGGGGCCTGACCGTCGACGGCCTGATCAACAACGCCGGCTTCTCGCGCACGACAGGCTTTCTCTCGACCGACCCAGCCCAGCACGCAGCCATGGTTCAGGTCATGCTGTCGGCGCCGGTCGCCCTGTCGCGCCTGCTGCTGCCCGGCATGGTCGGGCGGGGCTTCGGCCGGGTGATCAACGTCGCCTCCCTCGCCGGCCAGATGCCCGCGACGGGCGGCGACACCCTGTATGGCCCGATCAAGTCCTTCCTCATCAAGGCGTCGCAGGGCCTGTGGCTGGAGACGCGCGGGACCGGCGTCCATGTCACCGCGCTCTGCCCCGGCTACACCCTGACCGAGTTCCACGACGTCAACGGCTCGCGGGAACAGGTGTCCTCCGCCTATCCCGCCTGGATGTGGCAGACGGCCGACCATGTCGCGCGGGTGGCCTGGGCCGCCTGCGAGGCGGACCGGCCGAGCGTCACGCCGGGGCTGATGAACAATGTGCTGGCCGCCATGGGCAAGCTGCTGCCCGACGGTCTGGCGCTCAACATGGTCGCGGGCCATGCGCGGCGGCTGAAGCGTATCTGACCGTTCCGGCTTGAGACCGGCCCCAAATCAGGCGCTAGGATCGGTCCCATGACCTCTCAGGCGATCTTCGGACTGGTCGGGACGGGCGGGCACGGGCGCGAGACCCTGCCCTTCGCCCGCGCCCATATCGCCGCGCATCCGGAGCTGGGGATCGATCGCATCGTCTTCGTCGATCGTGAGGCCTGCCCCGCCGTCGCCGGTTGTCCCGTGATATCAGAGGCGGAGTTCGCGGCCATGGACGCTGACCGCGGGTTCGCCGTCGCCATCGGCAAGCCCGAGACCCGCTGGGCCGTCGCCGAACGGCTGGAGGCGGCCGGCTGCCGCGCCCGGACGATCGTCGCTCCGTCGGCCATCGTCATCAGCAGCGCCCGCGTGGCCCCCGGCGCCCTGATCGCCCACCACGCGCTGATCAACGCCGACGCCTCGGTGGGGCGGCATCTGATCGCCAATGTGCACGCCAGCGTGGCCCATGACTGCGTCATCGGCGATTTCGTCACCCTCGGCCCCCGCGCCTGCGTCAACGGATCGGTCCGGATCGGCGACGGAGTCGAGATCGGGGCCGACGTCGCGGCGGGCGCGGTCGTCGTCGGCAATCCGGCCAGGGAGATCGCCCGATGAGCGTCTTCTTCATCGCCGAGGCCGGGGTGAACCACAACGGCGATCTCGACCTCGCCCTGAAGCTGGTCGATGCGGCGAGGGCGGCGGGCGCCGACGCGGTCAAGTTCCAGACTTTCAGATCGGGCGCCATCTCGGCTCCCGAGGCGCCGATGGCCGAGTACCAGAAGGCCCGCGACGCCGCCGGCAGCCAGTCGGACATGCTGAAGCGGCTGGAACTGCCCGACGCCGATTTCGCCTGCATCGCCGACCACTGCCGCGCAGTCGGGATCGAGTTCATGTCCTCGCCCTTCGACATCGACAGCGCCCGGATGCTGGCCGGGCTCGGCATGAAGCGGTTCAAACTGGCGTCCGGCGAGATCACCAACGCCCCCTTCGTGAAGGGCGTGGCGCGACTGGCGGCGGACGCCGGGGGCGAAGTCATCCTGTCGACAGGGATGAGCACGCTCGACGAGGTGGCCGAGGCGGTGGGCTGGATCGCGGAGAGCGGCGACCCCGACCTGACCATCCTGCATTGCGTCTCCAACTATCCGGCCCCGGCGAAGGACGCGAACCTGCGCGCCATGGACACCTTGGCCGAGGCGTTCGGAAAGCCCGTCGGCTGGTCGGACCATACGCTAGGCGATGCCGTGTCTCTCGCGGCCGTGGCGCGTGGGGCGACGGTCATCGAGAAGCATTTCACCCTCGACAAGACCCTGCCCGGCCCCGACCACGCCATGTCCCTGTCGCCGGAGGAGCTGACCGGCCTGATCGCGGGCGTGCGGGCCGTGGAGGCGGCGCTCGGCGACGGGATCAAGCGGCCGGTCGCGGCCGAGCGGGAGATCATGGTCGTGGCCCGCCGCAGCCTGTTCGCGGTGCGGGACATCGCGGCTGGGGCGGTGGTCGCGTCGGGAGATCTGATCGCTCTGCGTCCCGGCGACGGTATTTCGGCGGCACGCACCGATGCGATCGTGGGTCGCGCCGCGGCCCGTGTGATCCCCGCAGGAACGAAGCTGACGGACGCCGATCTGGCCTAGCGCGTGGCCTCGAACCAGCGGCGACACAGGGTCTGGAACGCCTCGCCCTTCGCCGCGACGTCAGCCGCATCCAAACAGGTCACGATGCCCCGGTCCACGGCCGCCCACTGTATCAGGCCGCTGTCGTCCTCGAAGGCGAAGCCCTCGGTCGGTTTCGGCTTCACCCCGCGATGCAGGACGGCCCTGACCGCCCCGCCCTTGGCGACGCCCAGACTGATCCGGTCGTCGCCGTCGATGACGAAGCTCGGCCCGTTCCATTTGACGTGTTCGCTGACGTCCGGATGGCTGGCGGCCACGAGGGCGCGCAGGGCCTGCATCGCCGCCCGCGACGGCTCCGGCAGGGCGGCGACCAGATCGTCGACCGATTTGGCCAAACCCTAGTGCCCGCCGGCCGGATAGGGGGTGGTCACGCCCGAGGCGAACATGCCTGGCAGGGCCTCGCCCAGACCCATGATGATGAACTGGATGGCCAGGGCGCACAGGATCAGGCCCAGCACCCGCACGATGATGGCCAGACCCACGTCGCCCAGCACCCGACCCAGCGGTCCGGTCAGGGCGAAACAGACGAAGGACACCAGTGACGCCGCCGCGATGGCGATCAGGGAGGCGGCGGTTCCGGCCGGGCCGAGCTTCGTAGCCTCGCCGGCCTGGATGATGATGGCCGAGATGGCGCCCGGCCCGATCATCAGAGGAATGGCGAAGGGCACGACCAGCCGCTGGAACCTCCTGCGCGCATAGCCGCGCACGTCGTTCAGGTCGCTCGCCGCGTCCTTGTCGGTGAAGCTGGACAGGAAGTCGCCGCGTGCCATGTCCAGACCCAGCAGGAGCAGCAGGACCCCGCCCGCGATGCGGAAGGCCGCGAGCGAGATGCCGAAAAACTGCAGCAGCCCCAGACCGGTGAAGAAGAAGAAGGCGAGGAAGACCGCGGCGAAGACGCAGATCAGGGCCGAGACCGACACCCGCTGTTTCAGGGTCGCCCCGGCCGTCGCCGCCGCGAAGATCGGGATGTTGCCGATGGGGTCCAGCAGGGCGAACAGGGTCACGAACAGGTTGACCCCCAGATCGAGCGCGTCCATTGCCTGTCCCCTAGCTTACATCTCAAACGCCGGTCCTGCCGACGCTCCCCTGCGTCCGGTCTAGCCGGTCATGCGGAGCCCGTCGATGACCTCGCCCCTCCTGTCCGACCCGCGCCTCATCGTCGGGCTGGACCTGCCCTCGCTGGACGCCGCCCGCGCTCTTGTCGAGCGGATCGGGAACGGGGTTGAGAGCTACAAGGTCGGGCTGACGCTGCTGGCGCGGCCCGGTGGGGTCGCCTTCGCGCATGAGCTGCGGGCCATGGGCAAGACGGTGTTTCAGGACTGGAAGCTGCACGACATCGGGGCCCAGGTCGAAGGCGCGGCCCGGTCGGTCGCGGAGGGCGGCTGCGACCTCCTGACCGTCCACGCCGAACCCCAGGTCATGCGAGCGGCCGTGAAGGGCCGCGGCGGCCACGCGACGAAAATCCTTGCCGTCACCGTCATGACCAGCCTGTCGGACGAGGATCTGAAAGAGATCGGTTATTCGGCGAAGGCCGCCGATCTCGTCGAGGCCCGCGTGCGTCAGGCGCTGGACTGCGGCGTCGACGGCGTGGTGTCGAGCCCGCTGGAGGCGGCGCGCGTCAGGGAGATCGCGGTCGAGGCCGGTCGTCCGGACTTCCTGATCGTCACGCCGGGCGTGCGTCCGACGGGCGGCGAACTCGGCGACCAGCAGCGGGTGGCGACGCCTGCGGCCGCGCTTCAGGCCGGGGCGACCCACCTCGTCGTCGCCCGCCCGGTCATCGCGGCGGAGAACCCCGTAATGGCGGCGGCGCAGATCGCCGCCGAGATGGACGGCGTCCGCTAGCCGCGCTCGCCCGGTTCCTGCCGGTAGGGATAGCCCTCGCCCGTGTCTCCCG
>CAMLNY010000164.1 GCA_946481405.1 uncultured Brevundimonas sp.
GACGGCGGTGAACAACACTCCGGCCCGCTTCGTCTTCGTGACCTCGCCCGAGGCCAAGGCCCGCCTCGTGCCCCTGATGAGCGAAGGCAATCAGGCAAAGACCGCCCAGGCGCCGGTCACGGTCATCATCGGCTACGACATGAATTTCCACGACCACCTGCCGCACCTGTTCCCGCACGCCCCCGGCGCCCGCGACTGGTTCGGCGAGGAGAACGGCCGCCGCGAGGCCGCCTTCCGCAACTCGTCGCTTCAGGGCGGCTACTTCCTGCTGGCCGCGCGCGCCCTGGGTCTGGACGTCGGTCCGATGTCAGGCTTCGACCCGGCGGGCGTGAAGGCCGAGTTCTTCGCTGAAGGCGACATCGAGCCGAACTTCATCGTCAACCTGGGCTACGGCTCGGATGAGAACCTGTTCCCGCGCAGTCCGCGCCTGACCTTCGACGAAGCCGCCCGCATCGTCTGATCAACCGGCTTAGCAGCGGCTTTTCGCGCAACCCGTCACAGGCTAATGATTTCCCTGACAAAGGCGTCGCGTCAGACGGCGCCGTCAGGGAAACAGGAACGCACATGGCACGAGTGGCTCTGGTCACGGGTGGAACCCGCGGCATCGGCAAGGCGATCGTTCAGCGGCTGAAGGAAGACGGCATGGCCGTCGCCGCCGGCTATTCCGGCAATACCGAGGCGGCCGAGGCCACGGCCCGCGAGCTCGGCGTCATGGTCGTAAAGGGCAACGTCGGCAGCTTCGACGACTGCGCCCGCGCGGTGGCCGAGGTCGAGGCTGGACTGGGTCCGATCGACGTCCTCATCAACAACGCCGGCATCACTCGCGACGGCTTCTTCCACAAGATGGGCCCGGACCAGTGGTCCGACGTCATCCGGGTCAACATGGACTCGGTCTTCAACATGACGCGTCAGGTCATCAACGGCATGCGCGACCGGGGCTTCGGCCGCATCGTCAACATCTCCTCGATCAACGGCCAGAAGGGCCAGATCGGCCAGACCAACTATTCCGCCGCCAAGGCCGGGATGATCGGCTTCACCAAGGCGCTGGCGCTGGAGAACGCCCGCAAGGGCGTGACCGTGAACTGCATCGCCCCCGGCTATATCGACACCGAAATGGTGGGCGCCATGGACGAGAAGGTGCTGGCAGGCATCGTCGCCCAGATCCCCGTGGGTCGTCTGGGCAAGGGCGAGGAGATCGCCGACATGGTGTCCTGGCTGTCCGGCGAGCGTGCCGGATATGTCACAGGCTGCACCCTGTCGCTGAACGGCGGTCAATACCTGGTCGGCTGACAAAGAGCCGCCCAAAATCCGCCGCGCGCCCCGCGCAACGCTTTCCGCCATGAGTTCAAGGGTCAAGCTCGAGACGGCCAGGTCGCCGATCCCGACGACGATGGCGTTCGCCGTCGTCGTTCTGGCGATCCTGCTCGCCCCGACCCTCGCGCGGGCCGCCCAGGTCCGCGGCAACGCCCAGGCCGAACAGACCTACCAGAATCCGATGAACCGGGGCCTCCCGGCCAACGGCCTCTATGCATCCGAGGTCGGGGAGCGGTTCATCTTCGACGGCCGGGGGACCCGTCCCCTGTTCCGCTTTGAGCGCCGGGAAGAGACCTGGGTCCTGCGCTCGACGCCCGCCCCGCGCGGCGACGTCATCTACCGCAATGACGCCGGGGCGCAGATCCTGCGCGTTACCCCCGATGGCGGAGTCACCCTCTACACGTCCCGCACTCCGAACGGATCGCCGGCCTCACGCATCGGCTCGGCCCCCGCGCTGGAGCTGCCGACCCTCGGCCCGATCCGTCTCTTCACCCTGATGAACCAGCGCGGCAGTCTGGTCAGCCAGGCGCTGGGCCGCCTGATCGTCATCAACCTGTCGGGCGAACAGTCCGAGGCCCTGATGGTCGACGCCCTGATCGTGACGACCGAGGCGGTCATCCGCATGGCCCGCACCCCGACCTTCCGCGAGCGGATCGACGGCCTGCGCAGCATCACCCTCGTCGAGGGAACGCGCAGCTCGGTGACGTTCGCGCGCGGCGACCTGCGGGTCGTGGTCAACCCGAACGAGGGACAGGCCGGTCGTCCGTCGTCGTCCAGCATCATCCGGGCCGTCGCCCCGCGCGAATAGGTCAGCCGGCGAAACTGTCCTTCGCCGCCCGCCGCCGCGCGAACTCTTCCGCGCTTCCCGCCGTCAGGAAGGGGTTCAGCGCCCGCTCGATCTTCATGGTCGTCGGCACGGTCGGCTCGCCCCGTTCGCGCGCCGCGAAGATGGCCTCGGCGTGGGCCTGAACCTCGGGCCGGTCGTCGACGCTCAGGGTGAAGCGGGCGTTGGCCGCCGTATATTCATGCGCCCCGTACAGCACCGTCTCGTCGGGCCAGGCCAGCAGGCGGCTCAGGCTGTCCCACATCTGTTCCGGCGTGCCCTCGAACAGCCTGCCGCAGCCCAACGGAAACAGGGTGTCGCCGGTGAAGGCGATGGCGTCCTTCGGCGAGCGGAAGACCACGTCGCGGTCACATGCAGCGCCGTCTGGCCGATCATGACGATGTCGCCCTCCTCCACCACCCGGTCCAGCGGGGCCACCTTTCGCACCTCCTCCGGGCCCTGGATGTCGCAGCCGGTCTCGGCCTGCAGCCGGGCGTTGCCCTCGGTATGGTCCGGGTGCCAGTGGGTGTTGATGATCCGGTCCAGCTTCCCCCATCCCAGCGACTGCACGGCGTCGAGGATCACCTGCGCATCAGGCGTATCGATCGCCGCGACCGTTCCCGTCGCCTCGTCCCGCGCCAGAAAGGCATAGTTGGCCGTCCGCGCCGGGAACAGGTGAACGGTCAGGGGCATCGGCTCGTCCTTGGTTCGGTAAGGCTCCTCGCCATATAGTCTCTGCATGAGACGCGCCATCGAGGATCTGCGAACCTTCTACGGCGAGCCCAAGGGCGCGCTGGTTCGCCGCCTGCTGGCCCGCCGGCTGGAAGACGCCTGGGGCGAGACGCCGGGCTGCGACGTGTTGGGCATCGGCTACGTCACGCCCTGGCTGGACGCCTTCGTCGGCGCGCGCCGCGTCATCGCCGCCATGCCCTCGGGTCAGGTGGAGATCTGGCCCACGGTCGGCCGCAACCGCACCCTTCTGGTCGACGACAAGCGGCTGCCGTTTCCGGCCGGATCGTTCGACCGCGTCCTTCTGGTCCATGCGCTGGAAGAGGCCGACGATCCGACCCAGTTGCTGACCGAGGCCGTCAGGGCGCTGGCTCCCGCCGGTCGCATCATCCTGGCCGCCGCCGCGCGGGGCGGGATGTGGGCGCGGGCCGAGGCGACGCCCTTCGGCCATGGCCGGCCGTTCACCCGGGGCCAGCTGGAGCGGCTGGTCCGCGCCGCGGGGCTGGAGCCCACAGCGTGGTCCCAGACCCTCTATGTCCCGCCGTGGACGCCGCTTCTGGGCATGGCGGACGGCTTCGAACAGATCGGCCGCCGCATCGCGCCGGGCGCGGCCGGGGTCATCCTGCTGGAGGCCACGCGTCAGGCCTATGCCCGCATCCGCCCCTCGGGCGCCGCCCAACGGGTGCGCGTCGAGGCGCCGGGGCTTCAGCCGCAACCGGCCACGCGCGGCCCCATCACGCCCGGACTGGATAGAGACGCCGAACCCGGCTAAGCGGCGGCCATGCACCGCCTGATCCTGATGCGCCACGCCAAGACCGAGCGGCTCGCCGAATCCGGCCTGGACCACGATCGCGCCCTGACCCGGCGCGGAGTGGACGACGCCCTCTTGATGGGCCGGGTTCTGGCGGACAAGAACCTGCGGCCCGACCTCGTCCTCGTCTCGCCCGCCGTGCGCACGCGCCAGACCTGGGAGACGATGCACGAGGCCTTCGGCGACGTGGAGGTCCGCATCGAACCGCGCCTCTACGACGCCTCGACCGACGCCATCCGCCGCCTCGTCGAGGACGCCGAGGACAAGGCCGGCTGCTTGATGGTCGTGGCCCACAATCCGGGCGTCCAGCTTCTGGCCATGGACTATCTGACCGAAAGCGCGGCCTCACCGTCGATTCTCGACCGGATGGCCGGCGGCTTTCCGACCGGGGCCGCCGCGATCTTCGAGGTCGATGTCGCCGGGCGCTGCGTCTACGACGGCTTCCTGACGCCCAAGGCCTTCGGCGGCGGGGCCGAGGACTGATGACCGACGCCATCGCCTACAAGATCATCGACGCGGCCGAATGGCGCGGGGCCGTGGCCGAAGGCGCCTACGCTGGATCCGCCGTCGACCTCGCCGACGGCTACATCCACCTGTCGACCGCCGCCCAGCTGGAGGAGACGGCGCGCAAACACTACGCCGGGCGAGAGAACCTGATGCTGCTCACCGTGGACCTGAAGTCGCTAGAAGACACGGTCGTCTGGGAGCCGTCGCGCGGCGGCGCCCTGTTCCCCCACATTTACGGCGACCTGCCGGTGACGGCGGTCCGCGAGGCGGCCGCCTATACGGTCCCCGCCTGATGCCCGTACCCCAGCTCGGCGCCGCGATCCTTCGCAACCTCGATCCGGAGACGGCCCACGGCCTCGCCATCACCGCGCTGAAGACCGTGCCCCTGCCGTCGCCGGGCGCTGACGATCCGATTCTCAGAACCCGCATCGCCGGTCTGGACCTGCCCAACCCGGTCGGTCTCGCCGCCGGTCTCGACAAGAATGGCGAGGCCCTGCACGGCCTCGCCCGTCTGGGGTTCGGCTTCATCGAATGCGGCTCGGTCACGCCGAAGCCCCAGCCCGGCAATCCGAAGCCGCGCCTGTTCCGGCTCGCTGAGGACCGGGCGGTGATCA
>CAMLNY010000165.1 GCA_946481405.1 uncultured Brevundimonas sp.
GGCGGGGAACCGAAACGCGACTGATGCCTCGGCTGAAGCGTCTGCCGCATCGGCTGAAGGGTCCGGCGGGCGTGGTCGGCGGGTTGGCGCTTGTCGCCTTCGTCGGCCTGGGCGCCTTTATCTACGTCAACACCAACGTCTGGAACGAGTATCGCAACAACTCCGCCGAGGAGAAGCTGCAGGCCGAGTACGAGAAGACGCTGCTGCGTTTCGAGACCACGCCCCAGCCGACGCTGGTGGACGTGATGCTGAACCTCGACCTGTATCCCCGTACTCCCCGTCTGGAGACGACGGGGACCTACACGATCGAGAACCGCACCGGCGCGCCGCTGTCCGAAATGCACCTGCGCTGGAACGACGAGCTGGAGATGAAGGCCCTGACCGTCCAGGGTGCGCGGATGGTCCGTGAGTGGCCGGAGTTCAGGTACCGCATCTACCGCTTCGACACGCCCATGGCCCCGAACGAGCGCCGCACGGTGTCCTTCGACACAGTGCTCGAGCAGCGTGGCTTCAAGAACAGCGGCAACACGACCCGGATTGTCGACAACGGCACCTTCGTGAACAACGCGGAGTTTGCGCCGATGATCGGGATGAACCGGTCCAGCCTGCTGCAGGACCGATCCAAGCGTCGCAAATACGGCCTGCCGGCCGAGTTGCGACCGGCTAAACTGGAAGACCTCTCAGCGACGCGTCGGAACTATATCGGCGCCGACTGGGTCACCGCCGACGTCACCGTCACGACCGACGCGCACCAGACGCCCTTGGCCCCTGGTCAGGTCCGCAGCGACACCACGGCCAACGGTCGTCGCACACTGCGCTTCGTGACCGAGAGCCCGATCCTCTACTTCCTGTCGGTCCAGTCGGCCCGCTACGAGATCGCGCGCCAGATGCGCAACGGCGTCGAGATGGTCGTCTTCCATGACGCCCGGCACGGCCGGAACGTGCCCCGGATGATGACCGCGCTCGAAAACTCGCTCGACTACTTCCAGGCCAATTTCTCGCCCTACCAGTTCCGTCAGGCGCGGATCAGCGAGTTCCCCTACGGCTCCTACGCCCAGTCGATGCCGAACACCTTCGCCTGGTCCGAGAACCTCGGCTTCATCGCCGACCTCAAGGACGAGACCAAGATCGACTACGTCACCTACATCGGGGCGCACGAGTTCGCGCACCAATGGTGGGCGCATCAGGTCGTGGGGGCGGACATGCAGGGCGCGACCCTGATGTCGGAGACCCTCGCCCAGTACTCGGCCCTGATGGTGATGCGGCGCATGTACGGACCGGACAAGATTCGCCGGTTCCTGAAGTTCGAACTGGACAACTACCTGCGCTCGCGCGGGACGGAGCGGATCGAGGAGCTGCCGCTGAACCGGATGGAGAACCAGCAGTACATCCACTACCGCAAGGGCGCGGTGGTCATGTACCTGTTGGCCGACCAGATCGGCGAGGCGAACGTGAACCGGGCCCTGTCGCAGTTCCTGGCCCAGCACGCCTTCAGGCCTGCGCCCTATCCGCGCTCGACCGACCTGATCGCCCTGTTCCGCGCCAACGCTCCGGCCGACAAACAGGCCCTGATCACCGATCTGTTCGAGAAGATCACCCTGTATGACGTGAAGACAACCGCGGCGACGGCGACCCAGCGTCGCGACGGTCGCTGGGACGTCACACTCACTGTAGAGGCGCGCAAGCTATACGCCGACGGCAAGGGCGAGGAGACCGAGGCGCCGCTGAACGAGATGTTCGACATCGGCCTGTTCTCGGCCGAGCCGGGCAAGGGGGCGTTCGATGCGTCGAACGTGCTGCTGTTCGAACGGCGGCCGCTGCACTCGGGGACGCAGAACTTCCGCTTCGTGACAGCCGCGAAGCCCTCTTTCGCGGGGGCCGATCCGTACAACAAGTGGATCGACCGCAACTCGGACGACAATGTGCGAGGCGTGGACTGAGGAAGGGCAACCCTCTCCTTATGGGAGAGGGTGAGATGTCAGTGGATCGTCTCGCCGTGCTGGGAGTAGTCGAGACCCTCGACCTCGCCGTCCTTCTGGACGCGCAGGCCGGTGGTGAACCTGCAGACCATCAGGACCGCGAAGGTGCCGACGGCGCTCCAGCCGATGACGGCGATCAGGCCGACGACCTGTTTGACCACATCGGCGACCTCGGCCACGCCATTGATGGCGGTGGTGGCGAAGACGCCGGTCAGAATGGCGCCGACGATGCCGCCGACGCCGTGGATGCCGAAGGCGTCGAGGCTGTCATCGTACTTGAGGGCATGCTTCAGCCAGACCGCGCCGGCGTAGCAGGCCGGGCCGCCGATGAGGCCGATCAGGAAGGCGCCCTTGGGGTCGACGAAGCCGGCGGCCGGGGTGATGGCGACCAGGCCGCCGACGATACCGGAGAGGAGGCCCAGGAGGGTGGGGCGCTTCTTCTCGATCCACTCGATGATCATCCAGCCCAGCGCCGCAGCGGCCGGAGCGATGATCGTGTTGAGGGCGGCGGCGGCGGCGATGCCGTCGGCGGCCCAGGCGCTGCCGGCGTTGAAGCCCAGCCAGCCGACGAACAGCAGGCCCGTGCCGATTGCGGCGTAGGCGAGGTTGGCCGGCGCCATATTGTCCCGCCCGAAACCGTGACGCGGTCCGATCACGAGGGCGCAGACCAGCCCTGCCACTCCGGCGTTGACGTGCACCACGGCTCCACCCGCGAAGTCGAGCACCCCGTACGAGCCGAGGTAGCCGCCTGCCCAGACCTGATGACAGATCGGGGCGTAGACGATCAGATGCCACAGGGCGAAGAACAGCAGGGACGCCGAGAACTTCATCCGCTCGGCGAAGGCGCCGGCGATCAGGGCGGGCGTAATGATGGCGAAGGTCAGCTGGTAGGCGATCCAGAGATACTCCGGCAGGCCGGGCGCCAGGCTGTGCGCCGTATTGACCCGGACGCCGTCGAGGAACAGCGCCTGTAGTCCGCCGATGAAGCCGTTGGTCGCACCTGCGCTCGTGCCGAACGACAGGCTGTAGCCCGCGATGAACCACAGCACCGTCACCACCATCAGCGAAGCCGTCGAGGCGGCGATGGTGGAGATGATGTTCTTCTTCCGCACCATGCCGCCGTAGAACAGCGCCAGCCCCGGCAGGGTCATCATCAGCACGAAGGCCGTGGAGACCAGGATCCAGGCGGTGGCGGCGCCGTCGAGGACGAGCGGCGCCTGATGGGCGAGCAGGGCAGGGGTCGCGAGGGTCATCGGCGGGGAGGCCTCTGAGAGTTCAGGAGAGCGAAGTCATGCCGGGACCGCTTCGCCATGGTCAAGCTTGCGCTCGGCCTCGGCCACGGGGATCGGAACGATGCGCACGAACTTCTTCAGACTGTCGGCCCAGACCCCCAGCAGGCGGCGCGCCAGCGGCGAACCGGTCGCCGTCAGATGGGCCTCGATCAGGGCCTTCAGTCGCGCGCCTGCCGCCTCGGTGATAGGGCAGAAGGCGGCGAGGTCGCCGTTCAGCGCCAGACGCGTGCGACCCGCCTCATCCAGCACGAAGAGCTCGCCCCCCGACATGCCGGCCGCCAGGTTCCAGCCGACCGGGCCCAGGATCGCGACCCGGCCGCCGGTCATGTATTCGCAGGCGTGGGCGCCCGCGCCCTCGACCACGGCCTCGGCGCCCGAGTTCCGCACCGCGAACCGCTCGCCTGCCGAACCGGCGACGAACAGGCGGCCGGACGTGGCGCCGTACAGGGTCGTGTTGCCGATGGCCGGCTGGTGCTCCCGCCACTCGATCGGCTTGACCACGAGGTCGGCGCCGGACAGGCCCTTGCCGACATAGTCGTTGCCTTCGCCGGTCAGCTCCAACTTCAAACCCTTGGCCGCGAAGGCGCCGAAGGATTGCCCCGCCGAGCCTTGCAGCTTCAGGGTCAGGACGCCGGTCGGACCGGTCGGACCCCAACGACGCACGATCGCCGAGGAGACGCCGGCGCCGATCGTCCGCATGACGTTGGAGATCGGATAGGTCAACTCCGAGGTCTGGCCGCGATCAAGGAAGGCCCAGGCGTCGTTGAGGACGCGGGCGTCGAGCGTGGCGGGCACCTCGGCGCGACCCTTTTCGGCCCACAGCTTCTTCTCGGCCGCCTCGACGCGGACCAACAGCGGGTTGAGGTCGAGGTCGTCCAGATGCGAGCCGCCGCGACGGACCTGACGCAGCAGATCGGTGCGGCCCACGATCTCGTCCAGTGTCCGCGCGCCAAGCATGGCCAGGTATTCGCGGACTTCCTCGGCGATGAAGGAGAACAGGTTGACGACCTTGTCGGCCGTGCCGGTGAACTTCTCGCGCAGGCGCGGATCTTGGGAGCAGACGCCGACGGGGCAGGTGTTGGAATGGCACTGGCGCACCATCAGACAGCCCATGGCGATCAGGCTGGCTGTGCCGATGTTGAACTCCTCGGCGCCCAGGATGGCGGCGATGACGATGTCGCGGCCGGTTCGCATGCCACCGTCGGCGCGCACGACGACGTGGCTGCGCAGATTGTTGAGGCTGAGCACCTGATGGGTCTCGGCCAGGCCGATCTCCCACGGCAGGCCGGCGTGCTTGATCGACGACTGAGGCGAGGCGCCCGTGCCGCCGTTGTGGCCCGCGATCAGGATGGCGTCGGCCTTGGCCTTGGCGACCCCGGACGCGATGGCGCCGATGCCTGAGGCGGACACCAGTTTCACCGTGACGCGGCAGTCCGGGTTGATCGACTTCAGGTCGTAGATGAGCTGGGCTAGGTCCTCGATCGAATAGATGTCGTGGTGCGGCGGCGGGCTGATC
>CAMLNY010000166.1 GCA_946481405.1 uncultured Brevundimonas sp.
CAGCCCGCGCCAGCGCTCGTCACCGCCGGGATCGAGCAGCCGTTGAACATGGAGGGCAAGGAGACCCGGTTCGGCATTCCGTCCTCGGTCGCCTGGGCGGGCCCCACGACCGGAGCTTCCAACGGTTCGGTCAACTCGATGCACGGCAGCTACATGCCCCTGTCGGGCGGGATCCAGATGTTCCTGATGCAGCTGGGCGAAATCCTGCCCGGCGGCATCGGCTCGGGCATCGCCATCATGGTCGTGATGGCCGTGCTGTCGGTGTTCGTGGCCGGACTGATGGTCGGTCGCACGCCCGAATATCTCGGCAAGAAGATCGAGGCGCGCGAGATCCAGTTCGCCATGATCGCGGTGCTGGTCCTGCCGCTGGCCATCCTCGGCTTCACGGCCGTGGCGGCGGTGTTCCCGACCGCCATGGAAGGCCTGCTGAACCATGGGCCGCACGGCCTGTCGGAGATGCTGTACGCCTACACCTCGGCGGCGGCGAACAACGGCTCAGCCTTCGCGGGTCTGACCGCGAACGCCCCCTGGTGGAACACGACGCTGGGCATCGGCATGCTGCTGGGACGCTTCGTCCCCGCTGTGGCCGTGCTGGCCATCGCCGGCTCCTTGGTCGCCAAGCCCAAGCTGGCGCCCTCGGCCGGGACCCTGCCGACCCATGGTCCGCTCTTCATCGGCCTGCTGATCGGGGTGATCGTCATCCTCGGCGGGCTGCAATTCTTCCCCGCTCTCGCCCTGGGCGCCATCGTCGAGCACTTCCAGATGCCCGGCGCGGGTCCGGCCTGAGCCGTCCGGACATCCAGACATGACTTTCGCAAATCCTGAAGCCGAAGCGCCCAAGGCGCCGCTCGGTGGAGCCCTGAACGCGGCCATGATCGGCCGGGCCGTGCGCGACGCCTTCGTCAAGCTCAACCCCGTCTACCTCCTGAAGAACCCGGTCATCTTCGCGACCTGGCTGGTGGCGCTGCTCTCGACGCTGTCGGCGGCCGTGGCGATCGCCGGCGGGGGCTCGGCGGGCTTCGCCATCCAGCTGGCCGTCTGGCTGTGGCTGACCGTTCTTTTCGCCAACGTCGCCGAAAGCGTCGCCGAGGGGCGGGGGAAGGCGGCGGCGGACTCGCTGCGGGCCGCCCGCGTGGACACCAAGGCCAGGCTGATCGTCGATCCGAAGACCGGCACGACCGTGCCTACCCCGGCCCACACGCTGGAAGTCGGGAGCATCGTCCTGGTCGAGGCCGGCGACCTGATCCCGTCGGACGGCGAGATCGTCGAGGGCGTCGCCTCGGTCAACGAGGCCGCCATCACCGGCGAGAGCGCCCCGGTCATCCGTGAGTCGGGCGGCGACCGCTCGGCCGTGACCGGCGGTACGACTGTGGTGTCGGACTGGATCAAGGTGCGCATCACCTCGGCCCCGGGCTCGACCTTCCTCGACCGCATGATCGCCATGGTCGAGGGCGCCAACCGTCGGAAGACCCCGAACGAACTGGCCCTGTCCGTCCTGCTCGCCGGTCTGACCCTGGTCTTCCTGATCGCGGTCGTGACCCTGCTGGGCCTCGGCGCCTACTCTGGCGTGACGCTGGATCCGATCGTGCTGGGCGCGCTGTTCATCACCCTGATCCCGACCACTATCGGCGGGCTGCTGTCGGCCGTCGGAATCGCGGGAATGGACCGTCTGTTGAAGGTCAATGTGCTGGCCACCTCGGGCCGGGCCGTGGAGGCCGCGGGGGACGTCGACACCCTGCTGCTCGACAAGACCGGCACCATCACCTTCGGCAACCGCATGGCGACCGAAGTGATCCCGGTCGCCGGGGTTCGCCCGGAGGCGGCACTGCGCGCCGCCGTCATGGCCTCCCTGGCCGACGAGACGCCGGAAGGCCGCTCGATCGTCGAACTGGGTCGCAACGGCGGCGTCTCCGCCGAACTGCCGAATGGCGCCAGGGCCATCCCCTTTATGGCCACGACCCGCCAGTCGGGCGTGGACGCCGGGACCTTGTCGTGGCGCAAGGGGGCGGTCGACGCCGTCCTGAAGTCGCTGGAGAAGGGCGCGGCCGCTCCGGCCGAGTTCACCGCCGCCGTGGACCGGATCGCCCGCTCGGGCGGCACGCCTCTGGCGGTGACCGAAAACGGTTGTCTGGTCGGGGTCATCCACCTGAAGGATGTGGTCAAGCCGGGCGTGAAGGCCCGCTTCGCCGAACTGCGCCGCATGGGCCTGCGCACGGTCATGATCACCGGCGACAACCCGGTGACGGCGGCCGCCATCGCCTCCGAGGCCGGGGTCGACGACTACCTCGCGGAGGCCACGCCCGAGGACAAGATGCGGCTGATCAAGGCCGAACAGTCCAGGGGCCGTCTGGTCGCCATGTGCGGCGACGGCGCCAACGACGCGCCCGCGCTGGCCCAGGCCGATGTCGGCGTCGCCATGCAGACCGGCGCCCAGGCCGCCCGCGAGGCCGGCAACATGGTCGATCTGGACTCCGACCCGACCAAGGTTATCGAGATCGTCGAGGTCGGCAAACAGCTGCTCATCACCCGCGGCGCCCTGACGACCTTCTCGATCGCCAACGACGTGGCGAAGTATTTCGCCATCATCCCGGCGATGTTCGTGGTCGCCCTGCCAGCGCTCGGTGCGCTGAACATCATGCAGTTGGGTTCGCCGCAGAGCGCGATCCTGTCGGCGGTGATCTTCAACGCCCTGGTGATCGTGGCCCTGATCCCGCTGGCCCTGAAGGGTGTGAAGTACCGCGCCATCGGAGCGGGGCCGCTGCTGGGCCGGAACCTGATGATCTACGGCATCGGCGGTCTGATCGCGCCCTTCATCGGCATCAAGGCGATCGACCTGATCATCACCGGTCTTGGTCTGGCGTGAGGACCGCGGCCATGCCCCGCAACTTCAAGGCTTCCGGACGCAACGACGCCTGGTTCGCCCTCTTCGTCATCATCGCCATCGTGGTCGCCGGGCTGATCCCGCACGACCGCGAGGCGGACACCTCCAGCCGACCCGCGCCGGTTCCCGCCGAGGCCGCTCTCAAGGACACAGTAGAATGATCTTCAAACTCTCCACCGCCGCCGCCGCCCTGATCCTCGTCGGCGACCCGCAGGCCGTCTCGGCCCAGACGTCGCCGGAATGGGCCTTCAACGCCGCCGCGACCTCGGACTACGTCTTCCGCGGCGTGAGCCAGACGGAAGAGGACATGGCCTTGTCGGCCGGCATCGACGTCACGGCCGGCTCCTTCTACGCGGGCGGCTGGGCGTCCAACGTCAGCTTCCTGGGCGACACGGACACCGACGCAGAGGTCGACCTGTATGGCGGCTATCGCACCGAAGCGGCCGGCTGGAACATGGACCTCGGCGTCGTCGGCTATGTCTACACCCGCCAGCCTGACGGTGCGGACTATGACTACGTCGAGCTGAAGGCCGCCGCTTCGCGCGCGGTTGGCCCGGCCACGGTCGGCGCGGCCATCTACTGGTCGCCGGACTTCTTCGGCGCCGCCGAGGACGCGGCGACCTATGTGGAGGCCAACGCGGCCTTCAGCCCTGTGGCCAAGTGGACCGTGTCGGGCGCCCTGGGCCGTCAGTTCGTCTCGTCGGACTTTGACTACACGACCTGGAACGTGGGCGCGGCCTACGCCCTGGCCGGCAATCTGGCGGTGGATGTCCGCTATCACGACACCGATGAGCATGACTTCGGCGACGTCTATGGATCGCGCGGCGTCGTCAGCCTGAAGGCTGTGTTCTGATGCTGAACCAGCTTCGTCCAGCGATCGTGATGGTCGCCCTGTTCACCCTCGTTCTGGGGCTGGCCTATCCGCTGGGGATCACCGGTCTGGCCCAGTCTGTGTTTCCGGATCAGGCCAACGGCAGTCTGATCCGTGACGCCGACGGAACGGTGCGCGGTTCGGCCCTGATCGGTCAGCCGTTCGCCGAGGCCCGCTATCTGCACCCGCGTCCGTCGGCGGCCGGCGACGGCTACAACGCCGCCGGATCGTCAGGCTCGAACCTCGGCCCGCTGAACGAGGATCTGGCCGGCCGCGTCGCCGCCGACGCCGACGCCTTGAGGGCTGAGGCCAACGGCGCGGCCGTCCCGGCCGATGCGGTGACGACCTCGGCCTCGGGCCTCGACCCCGACGTGTCCCCGGCCTACGCTCGCCTGCAGGCCGCCCGTGTCGCCGAGGCGCGCGGCATCCCGGTGAAAGAGGTTCAGGCCGTGATCGACGCGAACACCGAACAGCCGTTCCTGGGCTTCATCGGCCAGCCGCGCGTCAACGTGCTGATGACCAACCGGGCGCTGGACCGTCGCACCCCGGCCGCCTGAATTGCCGGACCCGGAGACATCGCCCCAGCCGACCCCGCCCGTTCGACGGAAGCGGGGCCGGCTGAAGGTTTTCCTCGGCATGTCGCCGGGGGTGGGCAAGACCTACGAGATGCTGCGCGCCGCCCGACGCCGGAAGGCCGAGGGCGGCGACGTCGTCGTGGGGGTTGTCGAGACCCATGGACGCAAGGAGACCGAGAGCCTGCTGCGCGGGCTGGAGGTCATGGCGCGCACGCCCCTGGAGCACCGCGACCGGACCCTTCTCGAGTTCGATATCGACGGGGCCATCGCGCGTGGGCCCGAGCTGCTGCTGGTCGACGAATATGCTCACTCCAATGCGCCGGGCTCTCGCCATCCCAAGCGGTGGCAGGATGTGGAGGAGATCCTAGACGCCGGGATCGACGTATGGACCACGCTGAACGTCCAGCATCTGGAGAGCCTGTCCGACGTGGTGCTGCGCATCACCGGCGTGCGCCAGAGG
>CAMLNY010000167.1 GCA_946481405.1 uncultured Brevundimonas sp.
GGCGGCGCGCACCGTCGCGGCGTCGAACACCAGTTTCATAAACGGCCGGGCGAACAAGGCCTCAACCTCATCGAGCGTCCAGTCGTGGCGGGGCAGGGCGAGATCGGTCATGACGACTTGGTGGCCGAAGCGTGCGGTAGGCGCAAGACCGATCACGCGCGCAGCGAGACCTCCCCACGGCCCAGATCGACGATCACCGTCTCGAAGAGGCCCAGGATGTCGACGCCTAGCAGGATGGCGGGAACCTCGCCGTAGCCCCAATGCCTGAAAACGTGGAAGTCTCCCGCCAGAACCGGTACGCGCGTGACCGCGATGCCCGCGAAATGCAGGTCATGCAACTGGGCAGCCGATGCGCTTGCCGATCGGCCTGTCGGCGACATGACCGGAATATGGGCCGTCCCGTCAGGCAGAAGAAAGGGCGCGGCCCGACCCTCGGCCATGGCCGGGGTGTTGATCAGGCTGACCTGGGCTCCGGTGTCGATGATGATCTGTATCGGTGCGCCTCGAGACCGGCCTTCGAGGGTGATCGGTCTTTCAGGGCGCCCCCGCCGCCCGCCGGTCAGAGGGCTGACGGCATGGGGCGCATCGAAGAAACCGATGGGCGCCGGACGCGACCCGCCGATGCGCGCCCAGCGTCGCCCCCGAAAATCCAGCACAAGTCGGTGGCCGTCCAACAGGTCGCGGCCGATCAGACCGTCGACCCCGTCCAGCCCCTGACGTCGGGCCAGCGCCAGGCGGATCCCGCGTCGGTCAAGGTCGCCGCTCTGAACCCGTTCAGCCCGGACTCCATTGACGATCTCGCGTCCGATCAGGGTGTGCATGGCGATGGAACCGGTCGCCGGAAGGCCGAGGGTCGTCGCCAGATCGTCGGCGATCACCGAGGCGCTGGCGGCCGTGTCGATGGCGAACAGGAACGGGCCGCGTCCCCCGATCCGCACGGGCAGCGTCAGCCGACCGCCGTGGGCCATCTGGGCGGATCGGGCTTCGGGGCTCTGCCGGGCCTGGGCCCGGGAGGCGATCAAGGCCGGCAGCACGGCGAGGAGGGCGCGGCGGGGGAGCGTCGCGCGTCTGTTACTGGTCCCCGTCATGGCGATAGATCCGGCCGTCGCGCATGACGAAGCCAACCGACTTCAGCACCGTCACATCGGCCAGGGGATCGCCCTGGACCGCGATCAGATCGGCGCGCTTGCCGGGTTCGAGAGAGCCGACCTCGGCCGACAGCCCGAGCAGGTCGGCGGCGTTGACCGTGGCGGCCTGGATCGCCGCCATCGGCGTCATGCCGTACTGGACCATCAACTCGAACTCGTCGGCGTTGCGCCCGTGCAGGGACACGCCCGCGTCGGTGCCGAAGGCGATGCGCACCCCTGCCGGATACGCGGCCTGCAACGACCGGCCCGTGATTTCGATCCGCCACAGGATCTTGGGCAGGACTTCGGGCGGATAGGCGTTGGGATCGGCGGCCAGACGGGTGCGATAGCCGTTCACCGTCGACAGGGTCGGGACGTAGTAGGCGCCGCTTTCGCGGAACAGGCGGATGGTGTCGTCGTCGAAGATGGTGCCGTGCTCGATCGAGTCCGCGCCGAGCCTGAGCGCCAGGTCGATGCCATCGGCGCCGTGGGCGTGGACGGCGACCTTCTTGCCGTAGAGGTGCGCCGTGTCGATCAGGGCGCGCGCCTCGTCCTCGAACATCTGGGCGCCGAGCCCTGCGCCAATCCGGCTGTTCACCCCGCCGGTGGTGGCGATCTTGATGACGTCGGCGCCGCGGCCGATCTGCAACCGCACGGCTTCGCGGCAGCTTTCGACGCCATCGCAGACGTTCTCCTGCTCGCCCATCATCTCGCGCACGTCGTCCGCGAGGCTCAGGCGCGCGTCCATATGGCCCGAGGTTGTGGAGATGGACCGACCCGCGTCGATTATGCGCGGCCCGGCGATCTCGTGGCGCGCGGTCGCGTCGCGCAGGGCCAGCGTTACGCCGCCCTCGTCGCCGAGGTTCCGCACCGTGGTGAAGCCGGCCATGAGGGTGTCGCGCGCATTGCCGGCGGCCTCATAGGCGCGGGCGGGCAGGCTGTCGGTGAAGTCGGCCAGCAGACCCGCCTGACCGGCGCGATCGCTCTGCAGATGGACATGGCTGTCGATCAGGCCAGGCAGAACGAACCGGTCGCGCAGGTTCACGACGGTCGCGCCGGGAAAGGTTTCGACGCCGACGAATCCGTCCTGCACCGCCTCGACCTTGCCGTCGCGGATGACGACGGTGGTCTCCCCGCGCGGCGCCTGTCCCGGACGATCCAGCAGGCGGCCCGCCTGCACCAGGGTGACGGCGCCGGCCGCCGGCGCCGTCGTCCCGTCCTGGGCCCTGGCGACGGTCGCCGTCAGCAGGGCCAAGACGGCCCCCACGATCACAGACTTCATGAGCTCACTCCCCCGGTTTTTGCGGGGAGTTTAGGCACGAGGGGAGAGCCGGCGCTAGCTGCGATAGTCCCCGTTGATCTCGATGTAGCCCTTGGTCAGATCGCAGGTCCACACGGTGGCCGAGGCGCGGCCCGAGCCGACGTCGACGGTGATCTCGATCTCGGACTTCTTCATATAGGCGCTCATCTTCGCCTCGTCGTAGTGGGGCGAGATGGCGCCCTCGACGGCGGCGATGTGGGGGCCGAACCTGATGGCCAGATGGTCGCGGTCGACCGGCTCCTCGGTCTTGCCGACGGCCATGACGATCCGGCCCCAGTTGGCGTCCTCGCCGGCGATGGCGGTCTTCACCAGCGGGCTGTCGGCGATCGACTTGGCGAGCTTGCGGGCCGAGGCGGGGCTGGAGGCGCCGTCCACAGTGATGCGGACGAATTTTGACGCGCCCTCGCCGTCGCGGACCAGCTGGTGGGCCAGATCCAGCATCACCTTGTCGAGCGCGGCCGAGAAGTCCTTCAGACGACGGTCGCCCACCCGGCCGATGCGCGGCGCGCCCGAGGCTCCGGTTGCGAACAGAAGGCAGGTGTCGTTGGTCGAGGTGTCGCCGTCCACGGTGACCGAGTTGAAGGTCGTCCGCACATGCAGGCCCAGCAGGGCGCGCAGCACGGTCGGATGGATGTTGGCGTCGGTGACGATGAAGCCCAGCATGGTCGCCATGTCCGGGGCGATCATGCCCGACCCCTTGGCGATGCCGGCGATGCGGACCTTGAAGCCGTCGATCGCGGTCTCGGCGTAGGACCCCTTGGGGAAGGTGTCCGTGGTCATGATGCCGCGCCCGGCGGCGGCCCACTGTTCCGTCGGCGGGACGTCGGAATCGAGCTTCGTCTCGACCTCGTGCAATCTTGCGGAAATCTTGCGGTCGTCCAGCAGGACGCCGATCACCCCGGTCGAGGCCAGCATGACGTCGCGCTGGCGACAGCCGAAGCGTTTGGCGACTTCCGACGCGGTGCGGCGGGCGGCGTCCGCCCCCGCCTTGCCCGTGAAGGCGTTGGCGCAGCCGGCGTTGACCACCAGGGCCCGCACATCCAGCCCGCCGCCCGGAGCGTCGAGATGACGCCGGCACCAGTCGACGGGGGCCGACCCCACCTTGTGGCGCGTGAAGACCCCCGCGCAGGTCGTGCCCCGGGCGAAGCGGAACACGGTCAGGTCGTCACGCTCGTGCTTGTAGAAGCCGGCGCGGGCGGTGGTGATCTCGACCCCGCCGACCGGCGGAATGGGCGGGAAGGGCACGGCCAGCGGCGAGACCTTCAGACCCGGCTTGCCCGGCGCCGCCGGGGTCGCAGCCTTCGGGGCCCTGGCCGTGGACTGGGCCGGCTGGGTCGCGCGCTTGATCGCGGAAGTCAGGGGATCGAAGGCCTTTTCGATGGCGTGTTCGATGGCCTTGCCGGTCGAGCCGGATTTCTTGTCGTTGCTCACTGGGCGGCGGCTTTCGCAGCGGTAGCTGGGGAGGGGGCGGCGGGGGCGGGCGTCGCGACCGGAGGCGCGGCCGGGGCCGGGGCGGTGGTGGTCGGAGCCGTCGGCGTCGGGCTGGGGGCCGGACGGGCCGGGGCGGCGGAGGCGGGTTCCTGGGGCGCATTGCCCTCGGCGGCCAGAAGGACGTCGACCCTGGCCTTGCCGCGCAGCTCTTCCAGCAGCTGGCGCACGCCTTCATAGGTCAGGTAGCGCACGATCTGCGGCCGGGCCTGATCCAGCGTCGGCGGGCTCTCGCGGCGGCGATCCTCCACCCGCAGAACGGCCCAGCCGCCTTCGGTCTGGAACGGGCCGACGGTCGAACCGGCCGGGGCGTCCCGGAGCGCATTGGCATAGGCCTGCGGCATGACGTCCGCCGTCGAATAGCCGAGGTCGCCGCCCGAGAAGCGCGTCGCCTCGTCGATCGAGCGTTCCTGGGCCACGGCCTCGAAGCTCGCGCCCTGACCCAGGATGCCGATGACGGCGTCGGCCTCGGGCTTCGTCCGCGACAGGATGAGGCGGACGCGGATCTCCTCCGACGTCCGGGCGAGGCGCAGCTGCTCCTGATAGAGTGTCTGCACCGCCTGGTCCGAGATGGCGCCGTTGACGACGTTCTCGACCAGCATGTCGCCCAGGATGCGTTCGCGCGTCGCCTCCAGCCGGCGCTGGGCCAGGGCCGAGTTGTCCAGGCCGCGCCGTTCCGCCTCGCGGGCCAGCAGTTTCTGGTCGATGACCTCGTCCAGCACGCGGCGGAACAGGTCCGAGGTCACGTCCAGCGGCTCGCCCTCGCCGATCAGGCCCTGGGCCACCGCCTCGCGCTTCACGTCCGAGGCCC
>CAMLNY010000168.1 GCA_946481405.1 uncultured Brevundimonas sp.
AGGGTGAGCAGGTCCTGCGCCGGCTGGTGCTCGTCGAGTTCCTCTTCCACCGCCAGCGCTTCGTTGAGCAGCGCGTCGCGCGCACGGGGACCGAAGCCGCGCGTCCGGTGCGGCAGAACACGCGGGTCCAGCAGCGCGCCGACAAGATGGAGCACATCCTGGACGCGGCCGAGCATCTGTTCTCGATCCACGGCCTGTACGGGGTGACGCTGAAGGACGTGGCCCAGAAGGTGGGCGTCCACCACACCCTGCTGAACTACTATTTCACCGACAAGAAGAAGCTGTTCGACGCCGTGGTTTCGCGGCGCGCGGGGGTGACCAGCGGCCTGCGCATGAAGGCGCTGGACGACTATGACATCGCCACGGCGGGCAAGCCGACGGTGGAGGGAGCGCTGAGGGCCTTCCTCGACACCGACCTGGACCTCTACAGCCAGGGCGGGGAGAATTGGCGGAACTTCGGGGCGCTGGGCGCGCAGGTGTCGAACACCACCTACGGCGCCGAGATGTTCGACAAGCATTTCGATCCGGTCGTGCGGCGCCTGCTGGAACTGCTGAAGAAGGCCATGCCGGAGTGTCCGCCGGAGGACATCTTCTGGGGCTATCACTTCGTGACCGGCGCCCTGATGCTGACGCTGGCGCGGACGGGGCGGATCGACCGGCTGTCGGACGGGCTCTGCGCGTCCGAGGACTTCGAGGCGGTGAAGAAGCGGATGGCGTCCTTCATGGCCGCCGGCTTCCTGAACTTCTGCAAACAGGCGTCAGACGAGCGCGGGTGAAGCCTCGCGGGCGCGGGCGGCGCTGTCGGGCGTCGGCAGGCCGCGGGCGGCCAGGAACTCGGGATTGAACAGCCGCGAGGCGTAGCGGCCGCCGGGATCGCACAGGGCGGTGACGATGGTCTTGCCGGGGCCGAGCTGGCGCGCCAGCCGGACGGCGCCGACCAGATTGACGCCGCTGGAGCCGCCGAGCGACAACCCCTCCTCCGCCACCAGATTGAACAGGATGGGCAGGAACTCGGAGTCCTCGACGCGGAAGGCGTGGTCGGGGGTGAAGCCTTCCAGATTGCCGGTGATGCGGCCGACGCCGATCCCCTCGGTGATCGAGGTCCCCTGCGTCGACATCTCGCCCTTGGTGAACCAGTTGTAGAGGGAGGCCCCGGCGGGGTCGGCGAGGGCGATCTGGATGTCGGGATTGCGCTCCTTCAGGAAGGACCCGGCGCCGACGATGGTGCCGCCCGATCCGACGACACTGACGAAGCCGTCGATGCGGCCGCCGGTCTGGTCCCAGATCTCGGGGCCCGTTCCCTGGTAGTGGGCGAGGCGGTTGGAGAGGTTGTCGAACTGGTTCGACCAGAAGGCGCCGTTCGGCAGGGTCGCGTCCAGCTCGCGCGCCAGACGGGCGGAGTGATGGACGAAATGGCTGGGGCTGGAGAAGGGGGCGGCATCGACCTCCACCAGACGGGCGCCGACGGCGCGCAGGGCCTGTTTCTTCTCCTCGGACTGGGTGCGGGGCATGACGACGACGG
The DNA here is from genome assembly GCA_946481405.1 of uncultured Brevundimonas sp. The sequence goes on from CAMLNY010000168.1 coordinate 1,523, forward strand.
CGGGGTGGCCGAGCGCGGCGCCAACGAGGCTGAGGCCGATGCCGGTGTTGCCGGCCGTACCCTCGACGATGGCGCCGCCGGGACGGAGTTCGCCCGAGGCCCTGGCCCGACTGATGATGGACAGGGCGGCGCGGTCCTTGATCGACTGGCCCGGGTTGAGGAACTCGGCCTTGCCCAGAATTTCGCAGCCGGTCTCTTCCGACAGGCGGTTGAGCCGGATGAGCGGCGTACGACCGATCAGGTCGATGACGGAGCGATAGGTGGTCACGACAGGTTTCCCGGGAAGGTCGGAGGCCTGAACCTCAGTGGGCCGCAACGGGCCGGCGGTCCAGATGTATGCCGCACTCGGTCTTTCCGGCGCCCGACCAGCGACCGGCGCGACGGTCCTCGTCGGCCTCGACCGAGCGGGTGCAGGGCCAGCAACCTATGGACGGGTAGCCGTGCTCGGACAGCGGGTGGCGGGGCAGGCCCTCGGCGCGGAAGCGGGCCTCCACCTGGTCGGCGGTCCAGTGCATCAGGGGGTTGACGCGGATCCGGCCGTCGAAGGGCTCGAACGCCTGCATGGCGGCGCGCTCGGCCGTCTGATGCCGTTTGCGGCCGGTGATGACCAGATCGATGTCGGCGAGGGCGCGGTCGACCGGCCGGGTCTTGCGCAGGTCGCAGCAGGCGTCGGGATTCGCGCGCCAGAGGGTTTCGCGGGGGTCCTCGACCGAGCGCTCGGCCTCGGAAGGCGTGACGATGCGCAGGTCGGTCAGGCCGAAGTGGCGGGCCAGCTGGTCGCGGTAGGACAGGGTCTGGAGGAAGTGCATGCCGGTATCGAGGAAGATGACCGGCGTCGTCGGGTCGACCCGGGCGACGAGGGACAGAAGGACCGCGGCCTCGGCGCCGAAGGAGGACAGGACCCCGACGCGCAGCGCCCTGCCCTGCCTGATGGCGAGATCGATGATCGCCTCGGGCGTCTCGTCGGTAAGGGCGTGGTTGAGGGCGGCGGCGTAAGGCATCAGCGGCGGCGCCCGATGGGGGTCGCGGGGTCTTCGGCCGGCTGGTAGGCGGCGCTGAAGGCCTGGTCCATGCGTCGCCAGGCGTCGGCGTCCGTCGCCTTGACCACGACCGCATCGAAGCCGGTGCGGCGCAGGTGCCGGGCCTGATCGGGGATCAGGCGACCGTCCGCGATGAGCCGTCCGGTGAAGCCGCGCTCGCGCAGGACCGAGGCCAGCGAGAAGCCCCGGCCGTCGCGGAAGGCGTCGAACTCCAGAATGACCGTGTCGGCGTCGGCCGTGGCGGCCTCGACTTCGTCGAGGGGAGTGGTGACGGGCAGGCGCAGGCCCTCGGGGGCGCGATCAAGCCGCTGCATCGAAGGCTCCGTAGACGGCGTCCTTGAAGGGTTCGACGCCCGTGCGGCGGACGGCCGCGATGAAGGTCTCGCCGTCCTGACGGATTTCCAGATAGCGCTGGAGGACGCGTTCGATGGCGGGGGCGACCTCGTCGGCGGGCAGGCTGCGGCCGACGATTTCGCCCAGCGCCGCCTGCTCGTCCGGCGAGCCGCCGACGGTGATCTGGTAGAATTCCTCGCCCTGACGATCGACACCGAGGATGCCGATGTTGCCGACGTGGTGGTGACCGCAGGCGTTGATGCAGCCGCTCATATTGATGCGGACCGGGCCGAGCGCCTCCTGGAAGTCGGCGTCGGCGAGACGCTCGGACAGGGACTGGGCCACCGGGATCGAGCGGGCGTTGGCCAGGGAGCAGTAGTCGAGCCCCGGGCAGGCGATGATGTCGGTGACGAGATCCGCGTTGGGGGTGGCGAGGCCCAGCGCCGTCAGGTGGGTCCAGATCTCATGGGCATCGTCGAGCTTCACATGCGGCAGGACGAGGTTCTGTTCGTAGGCGGCGCGGATTTCATCGAAGCCGTAGCGTTCGGCCAGTTCGGCGACGCCCTCCATCTGGTCCGCCGTGATGTCGCCGGGGACCCCGCCGCGAGGCTTCAGCGAGACGATGATCGTCGCATAGCCGGGCTGGCGATGGGGGCGGACGTTGTTGCGGGCGAAACGGGAGAAGGCGCGTTCGGACAGGACGGCGCGATCGAAGCGCGGGAGACATCGGCGGCCCCGCCATGATCCGCCACGAAAGCGGTCGCTGGCTCGCGGCAGGGTCTCGAATGGCGGCGGGGCGAAATAGGCGCCAATGCGGGCGATCTCCTCCTCCGGCACCCGCAGGGCTTCGCGGCGCAGGGTGGCGAAGTGGCGGTCGACCTCCTCGCGGAAGGCGTCGATGCCGAGGGAGGCGACGAGGATCTTGATCCGCGCCTTGTGGATGTTGTCGCGCCGACCCAGCAGGTTCCAGGCGCGCAGGATGGCGGTGAGGTAGGCGAGCAGGTCCTCGCCCGGGACCTCGGAGGCGATCTCCTGGGCGATGTGCGGCAGGCGGCCCTGACCGCCGCCGACGAAGACGCGGAACGCGGTCTTCCCTGCGGCCGTCTTCACGATCTGGAGGCCGACGTCGTGGGTGCGGATGGCGGCGCGGTCGCGGGTCGCGCCGATCACCGCGATCTTGAATTTGCGCGGCAGGAAGGAGAACTCGGGGTGGATGGTCGACCACTGGCGCAGCAATTCGCACCATGGCCGGGGGTCCTCCAGTTCGTCCTCGGCGGCACCGGCGAAGACGTCGGTCGTGACGTTACGGATGCAGTTCCCGGAGGTCTGGATGGCGTGCATCTCGACCTCGGCCAGCTCCTGAAGAATGGCGGGCACGTCGCTGAGCGCGGGCCAGTTGAACTGGATGTTGGTGCGAGTGGTGAAGTGGCCGTAGCCCTTGTCGTGGTTGCGGGCGATGTGGGCCAGTCGGCGCATCTGGGCGCCGTTCATCGTCCCGTAGGGCACGGCGACGCGCAGCATATAGGCGTGCAGTTGAAGGTAGACGCCGTTCATCAGGCGCAACGGCTTGAACTCGTCCTCGGTCAGTTCGCCGGAGACGCGGCGTTCGACCTGATCGGTGAACTCGGCGATCCGTTCGCGGACCAGGGCGGCGTCGAACTCGTCGTAGCGGTACATCAGACGTGGTCCAGGCTGTGGCCGACGGTGGGGCCGGTGGAGCGGATCCGCTCCTTCAGCCGGTCGCGGCCCGAGGGGCCGGTCGCGGACGAAGGCGGCGAGCAGGCGGAACTCGGCGCTCGACAGCGCGACGACCTTGGCCGTGTCGGAAACCAGCGCTTCGGCG
>CAMLNY010000169.1 GCA_946481405.1 uncultured Brevundimonas sp.
TTCGTAGTTGCGGTTGAGCGGCCCGGCGAGCGGATTGGACCGGTCCACGATGTAGCTGACCGTCGCCAGGTTGCGGCGACCCCAGCGTCCGTCGACGGCCATTTCGGCGCGTCGGATGTCGCCCGAGCCGTCCACGGTGGCGTGGCCCCAGCCGCGAATCCGGTCCGACGGCTGGAAGCTGCCCTGCACCACCCAGTCGGAGGTCTGGGCCGCCAGACCGGAAGGGTCATAAAGCTGGTTCGGGGCGTCCGGGATCGGGATGCGGAAAGCGTTCTCCTCCGCGTCGCGCATGCTGCGGCCGATGAACAGGCTGGCGGTGCGTCCCTCGGCCCAGCGGATGGTGGTTCGCACGCCCGCCGTGACGCGGACCCCGCCTTCCAGCAGGTCGTAGCCGGGGAAGCGGTCCATCCGGAACAGGGACGATTCGTCGAGCTCCAGCGTCTGCGAATCCTCGATCGGGATGCGCGGATCGAGATCCGGCCGGGTCGAGGCCGAAATCTGACCCAGAGGTTCGACGATCAGGTCGGCGCCGTCGCTGAGGCGGCGGATCCGGGGATAGCTGACGTCCAGGCCGATGGTGGCGCGGCTCCGGCTGATGGTCTCGTTTTCCAGACCGAGAACGGGCGGGAGGTCGGCGACGGAATAGAGGTCGCCGCGCACGTCGACGAACGGCTCGTAGCGGACGCCCGCCGCCGAGGTGAAGTTGCGCCGCCAGTCGAGCTGGCCGGTCACCCGGCGGGTATCGACGCCCGGCAGGCCTAGGGTCGTGGCAGTCGTCGGAATGATCTGGGGCCTGAGGACCGGGCTGCCGAAATACTCGTCGCGGTACAGGGACACGGCCGAACCGTGCAGGCGCAGACGCCCGCCAAGCACCGGACCGGCCGGTTCCCAGCGGGCGTCGATCAGCGGCGCGACCAGCGGCAGCGTGCCGTCGGATTCGAAGATGTTCAGCGCCGGGGTGACGTCGTTGAACCGGGCGACCCGCAGGCTCTGGATCGAGAACGCGGCGACCGAGACGTAGGAACGCTCGGTCTGGCGCTCGGCATAGATCTGGCTGATCAGGCGGCGCTGATCGCCGTAGTAGAGACCATTGTCCTGATAGGGGTCGATGACGTCGTAGCGGTCGAACAGGGTCTTGTCCGAAGTACGCTCGGCCGTGAAGCCCCAGCGCCACGGACCCGCCGGGTCGAACTTGCCGTAGCCGAGGAAGTAGCTGCGGCTGGTGCGATCGCCGAAGTCGACATTCGACTCGGCCGAGCCGTCGCCGTCCAGATCGAAGTCGCCGAAGTTGCGGGCATAGGTGTAGCCGCCGCGGGCGACAATGGTGCCGTCGGCGAACCGCCGCCGCCACTGCAGGTTCAGGAACGGCAGGACCCGGGTGTTGAACTGCGGGCTGATCACCCAGTCCTCGGACGGCGAGATGACGTTCAGATAGGGCGTCTCGACCGACACGCCCCGTCCGGCGTCATAGTTGAAGATCGGTATCAGGAAGCCCGACGCGCGCTCAACCGTCGGATCCGGGTGGGCGAAGAAGGGCGTCCACAGCACCGGCACGCCGCCCACCTTGAAGACGGCATTGCGATAGAGGATGGCGCGCAGCTCTTCGTCCTGAACGACCTTTTCGGCCTGAATCGAGATGCTGGGGGTCTTCGGGTTCCCCTCGTCGTCGCAGATCGGGCAGGGAGTGAAGAGGGCGTAGTTCAGCTCGTTGACGTTCTCGGACCGCCGCACCGCCGTGGCCGCCATCAGGCTGGCGCCGTTCTCCAGCCGGGTGGCGAAGTCGACCGCGATGCCGGCCCGCAGGTCCGAATCGAGTTCGAGGTGACTGGCGAAGACGGTGTTGCGGTCGGGGTCTGTCAGCTCGACCTCGCCGTCGGCCGTGCCGATGCCCTGACGCAGGTCGTAGGTGACCGCGCGCCCACGGAGGGTGTGGCCCTGGAACCGGGCGTAGACGCGATCGGTCTCGCCAGTCGCGCTGATGATGTCGCCCTGACGCGAGGCGGCGTCGGCTTCGATGTAGACCGACTCGGCGGTCAGGCCGTCGGGGCCGCGCTGGGATGTGGGCTGTTGGGCCGGCGCGGTCTGGGCGAACGCGGGCAGGGGTGCGAGGGCGAGCGCCGCCGCGCCGACCAGCAGGCGGGCCCGAAACCTGTTCTTGCGAGAGACGGCGCGTTCAGCCCGCATCAATCCAACCGTTCCTTACAGGCCCCCGCCGGGGTCCGCTTAGCCGTCTTCCGTATAGAACAGCAAGGTGAAGGCGGCGAGCGCTGTCAGGATCGCAGGCAGCCAGGCCGCCACGAACGGCGGCACCACCTCGGCCGAACCCATGGCGGCCGAGAACTGGTTGAGGAAGAAGAAGGCGAAGCCGAGCACCACGGCCGCCACCGACATCCGCGCCAGATCGCCCAGACGCATGAGCCGGAGCGAGAAGGCGGCGGCCAGAATGGTCATCGCCGCGAAGGTCAGGGGCGTCGACAGCAGGGTCTGGAGCCGCAACCGGTACGCGGTCGAGGAGAAGCCGGCGTCCTCGATGCGACGAATCTGGCCGGGCAGGGACCAGAAGGGTGTCGACTGGGGCCGGGCGAAGCGTTCGAACGCCTCCTCGTCGGCGAGCGCCGACGGCAGGTCCAGGGTGGCGTAGCGAACGGCGCGCTGGCCTGTCTGGGCGCCGACGGCGTCGATCAGACGCCAGCGACCGGCGCTGAGGCTGGCCGAGGGGGCGTCGATCCGCTCGGTGAACTCGCGGCGACCCTCCGGATCGGTGGCGTAGATGAAGAAGGTCACGTTCAGAAGCCGGGCGTTGGCGCGGTCCTGACGCCCGGCGCGGATCACCATCTGGCGCGGGCCGTCGCCTTCGCGCAGCCAGATGGCCTCCTGCTCGTCGCCGCTGACGATGGAGCCGGAGATGCGCTGACGCTCGCGCTGGAACAGGCCGTCACCGGACGCCGCCAGCGGGCCGATGGCGGTGACGGTGATGATGCCGAGCACGAGAGCCGCGCCTGCCGCCGGCAGAACGAACCGCCAGGCCGAGACGCCGGCCGCGCGCATGGCCACCAGCTCCGATCGCCTGTTCAGGCCGACGAAGGCCGCCAGCGTTCCGAACAGGAAGACGAAGGGCAGAAGCTGGACGATCACCGCCGGCGACTTCATCAGCATCAGGCCGAGGATGCGGATGGCGGACAGATCGGTGTCCGAACCCAGGCCGCGCGAGATCTCCACGAAGTCGATCAGCATGACCAGGGCGGCGATAACGCCGAGCGCCACGCCGAGGGAGCGGGCGAGCTGGATCAGCACGTAGCGCTCGATCCGTCCCAGACGCAGGGCGCTCAGGACATGGCGGGGCGCCGCCGACAGGGAGCCGAGGGCGCTCATGCGAACCTCGCTTTCAGAAGGGCGACCGGCGACCATCCGGGCGACTTGCGCGGCTTGAGCGCGCGGAACAGCAGGCGCAGGGCGATGGCCGTCGCCGCGATGGGCAGCAGATACTGGAAGACGTTGAGCCAGCTGTTCCAGGCGCTGGCGGCGACGATGGCGTAGCCGAAGATGCGGACCAGCAGGAAGGCGGCCGAGGCCTTGGCGATGCGCATGCCATAGCCGGTCCGACTGAAGGCGCCGCCCAGAATGGCGGCCAGAGCCATGGCCATGGCGGTCAGGGCGTAGAGCGGCGAGGACAGGCGGCTGTGCGCCTCGGCCAGCAGTTCGTCGCGCGAGGCGGTGTCACGGATCAGCGCCGGCGACGGATCGAACAGCTGGGTCATCCAGAGGTCGGCGGGCTTGTAGCGGATGTGCTGGTCGTTGGTAACGTACTGGCCCAGCGGGAAGACGTAGCCGTCGAACGACAGCTGGTTCAGCACCCCCTTGGAATCGTACTGTTGCCAGGAGCCCTGCTTCATCGTCAGGACCGGCTGACCGTCGACCCGGCCAAAGCGGGCTTCAGTGGCGTCCCAGGTCGTCACCTTGTCGCCGTCCTCGATGTAGATGAAGAGGTTCTTCAGCAGGCCGTTCTGTTCGATCTGCTGGACGTAGACGGTCAGACCGTTCGGCCCTTGGACGAAGCGGCCTTCCTCGACCAGCAGGGCGGCGAGGTCGGTGCGGATCTCGAACGCCTGTTCCCGCGCCGTGCGCTGGGCCCAGGGCTGGATCAGGACATTGGTGGCCAGGGCGACGACGGCGACGATGAGCGCCAGCCGCGCCGATGGCGCGATCATCTGCCAGCGCGACATGCCGCTGGCGTAGGCGGCGGTCAGCTCCTGTTCCCGCTGCAACCGGGTCAGGGCCACGATGGCGCCGACGAACAGGCCGATGGGCAGGATGACGGCGAACAGCTGGGGCACCGCCAGCAGGGTCAGCTTGAGCATCACCCAGACGCTTTGGCCCCGTTCGACGATGACCTCGAGTTGGTCGAGGCTCTGGCTCAGGAGGCCGATTCCGGCCAGCGAGCCGCACGCCGCCAGGACGGGCAGGCTGATCTGTCGGAAAAGATAGCGTTGGATCAGGGTCATGCGGGCGATGGCAATCACCCGGTTGCGGGCGCGGTCGTTGCGGCGCATCTAATACACATCCGGGCGCGCCGCCGACAATGGCAGGCGTGCCCTCTCACGTTTGAAAGACCGGGAGCCCATCCCGGCTGGAGTTCGCGTTTCCATGAAGATCGATTTCGTCGCCGCTGCCGGCGCTGCCGACCATGTAGACGTACCCGCCGGCCGCGTGCAAGGCGCTCGGG
>CAMLNY010000170.1 GCA_946481405.1 uncultured Brevundimonas sp.
ACCTTGGGCTGGATCGTCTGGACGCCGGAGGCGCCGGGCGCGGCGATCCTGCGTCAGGCCGTGCCCCTGATGCTGGCGCTGCTGGCCGCCACCCTGCTGGTCGCGACTCTGCTGTTCCGTCGCGTCGTCGATGACATGCGTCGGCTGGGCGAAAGCGAACAGGCCCTTGTCGTCGCTTTGCGCAAGGCCGAGGCCGCCAGCGACGCCAAGTCCCGCTTCCTGTCGAACATCAGCCACGAGCTACGTACTCCGCTGAACGGCGTCCTCGGCATGGCGGAGGTCATCGAGGGCGACCTCCTGACCCCGCAGCAGAAGGATCGGATGGTCATCCTCAAGGAGGCGGGCAAGGCCCAGCTGCGGCTGATCGAGAACCTTCTGACCGCCATGCGGCTCCAGAACGAGGCAGTGACCCTCACGCCCGCCCCGTTCATTCCCGATCAAATGCTTAAGCGGATCGCCGGGGACTACCGCGCCACTGCGAAGGCCAGGAGACTCGAGCTCAAGGTCGAGGCGGAGACCCCGATGCCTCGCCTCGGCGACGAGAAGAAGATCGCGCGCCTCATCGAGCCGATCCTCGACAACGCCATCCGCTTCACCGCCTCCGGAACCGTGACCCTCCGCTCGCGCGAGACCGCCCGTCGTCTGGTGATCGAGGTCGTCGACACAGGCCCAGGCATGGATCCCTCGACCGCCGAAACCCTCTTCACCGCCTTCGCCCAGGGCGACGAAACCTCGACCCGCGCGACCGACGGCGCCGGTCTGGGCCTCGCCATCAGCCACGGTCTGGCGACCCTTATGGGCGGACGGATCGAGGTCGACAGCACGCCTGGCGAAGGCAGCCTGTTCCGCGTGACCCTGCCGCTCCCCGCGGCGAGCTAGATCACATCTGTCGAGAATAGATTTCTATTCGACATCAGAATCCCGATTGGGTCAGTCGTGGCGGGACCCCGTCTGTTTTGAACGCGCCCTGGTTCGCGGCGGGTGTAGAGTTCGCAGTCACGGCTCGCGGGGAGGGCGGCCGCCGGAGTTCGTCCGTTTCGTCCGTTTCGTCACGGTGTTTTCCGTCATGACGGACGGACGAAACCCTGAAGCACATTGGCCTCGGTCGACAGGACCAGCCGGTCGATGTCGATCCGCTTCGGCTCGGCGAACATCAGGTAGTAGTATTTCATCTGCTCGGACCACCAGTAGCCGGGGCAGTTGTCGCCCTTGGTCATCGGCCGGGTCGAGATGTCCCGCAGCGAGGTGTAGCCATAGGTCGCCTTCGAGCTGGCCTTCATGTTGCGATAATGGATCGCCGAGATCGCCCGGTACTGGTCGTCCCGATCGTGCTGCCACAGGTTCAGGCAGGCGTCCGCCACCTCGGGCCGCAGGCCGGTGCGCAGCGTCCTCGGCAGGCCCGTGGTCACATCGGTCGACTCCGGCACGATGTCGTATCGCACCTGCAGCGAGGCGTAGGTGGCCAGGAAGTCGTCGCCCTCGGTCTTGAACCCTGCCTGGCCCAGCAGCCCGGCCAGATAGGCGCCCAGCACCGTCTGCGACGTGCCCGTGACCGCCCCGGTCTCATAGTCCACCATGGGGAACCACAGGAGGCCGTCATACCGCTTGCCCTGATGGTCGATCATCGCCCGCAGACACTCCTGCGCCGCGACCTTCAGCTCCTCGTCCCCGAACAGCTCCCAGGCGTCCCACAGGTATTCGTAGAAGCTGTCGGCATAGACGTCGATCGAGGCGTTCCGGCTGATGAACTGCCCCGTCTCCGCATGGATGTTGGCCGCCATCAGCCCGATCGGCGAGCGCATGTTCAGCGCATGCATCATCGCCCGCCTGGCCGCCGCATAGTACCGCTCGTCCCCGGTCAGCTCGCCCAGCACCCCGAACTCGGTGATGTAGGTGCCGATCTCGGCGAGGTTGGTCTCCGGGTCCCGCACCGCGCCCGTCTTCAGGTTCACATAGCGCCAGGGCAAGCCGTGCGGCGAGGCGTCGAACGCCTTCAGCAGCCGGTTCCCCAGATCATCCGCCTTCTCCAGCAGCACCGGATCGCCACAGGCCAGATGCGCCGACAGCAGCCCGCCGACCAGCCGGATGTTGGTCTCGAACACCTGGGCCTCACCGTCGACGTCGAAGCCGAGGTTCGACTTCACCCAGTCGACCCCGGCCTGGAACTCGGCGTCCAGCTCCATGATCCACAGGGTGTCCAGCGCCTCGACCAGCGACAGGCCCAGATCGTGGCCCTGGATGAAGAAGGACTGCGATGTGCCCGAGACCGGATTGATCTCGTCCTTGCCCCAGGCCTTCTCGACATAGTGGTCCCAGGCCCATTTGAACTCGGCCTTCACATCGGCCCCAAGCGCCGCCCAGTCCTCGGACGGCAGCGACGAGGTCTGGGCGAGGGCGCGGGGCGCCAGACCCGCCAGCAGACCGCCTCCGGCCAGGGCCAGCGCCGACCGACGATGCAGGTTGGGGGTTCTCATCGCCGGGCTCTCCAATTCAACAGACCGCCATCCTGCCGCCCGCCGGACCCCTCTGACAATGGGCGCTGACAAACGCCCCGGCTTGCTGTCATCTGAGGCAAAAGGGGAAGGGAACACGATGTCGGACGCCACCATCGGGACGCCGGACGATCCGGGCCACACCGTCGATCGCAACGACCGGCTGGTGATCCTGGCGTCCTCGGTCGGGACGGTGATCGAGTGGTATGACTTCTATCTGTACGGCTCGCTGGCCGCGATCATCACGACCCAGTTCTTCTCGGGCGTGAACGAGACGACGGGCTTCATCTTCGCCCTGATGGCCTTCGCCGCCGGCTTCGCGGTCCGGCCCTTCGGCGCCATCGTCTTTGGACGGCTGGGCGACCTGTGGGGGCGGAAGAACACCTTCCTCGTGACCATGCTGCTGATGGGCCTGTCGACCTTCGTCGTCGGCCTGTTGCCCAGCTACGCGGCCATCGGCATCGCCGCACCGATCATCCTGGTGCTCATGCGCCTGATCCAGGGTCTCGCGCTCGGCGGCGAATACGGCGGCGCGGCCACCTATGTCGCCGAACACGCTCCGCCCGGGAAGCGCGGCTTCTACACCTCCTTCATCCAGATCACGGCCACCGCCGGCCTGATGATTTCGTTGATGGTGATCCTCGGCGTCCGCTTCGCGGTCGGGGAGGAGGCCTTCCTCGACTGGGGCTGGCGCATCCCCTTCCTCGTCTCGATCCTGATGCTGGCCGTGTCCCTGTGGATCCGCCTGAAGCTCGCCGAGAGCCCCGCCTTCCAGCGCATGAAGGCGGAAGGAAAGGGCTCGGCGACCCCGCTCAAGGACAGCTTCCTCAACCCCCGCAACCTGAAGCTGGTTCTCATCGCCCTGTTCGGCCTCGCCGCCGGTCAGGCGGTGGTCTGGTACACCGGCCAGTTCTACGCCCTGTTCTTCCTCGAGCGCGTGCTCAAGGTCGACAGCGCCCTCGCCAACATGATGATCGCGGCGGCGCTCCTTCTGGCCACCCCCTTCTTCGTCTTCTGGGGCTGGCTATCGGACAAGGTGGGCAGGAAGCCGATCATCCTCGGCGGCTGCCTGATCGCGGCCCTCACGTACTTTCCGCTGTTCCACGCCCTGAGCGGCGCCGCCAACCCGCAGCTCGCGGCCGCCACGGCCTCAGCTCCGGTCAGCGTCTACGCCGACCCCGCCGATTGCTCGGTCCAGTTCGATCCTATCGGCAAGACGGTGTTCAACCAGTCCTGCGATCTCGCCAAGTCGTACCTGGCCAAGGCCGGTGTCACCTATGACAACGTCGCCGCCCCGGCCGGGACGGTCGCCGAGGTCCGCATCGGCCAGATCGTGGTCCAGAGCTTCCGGGGGGAGACGATGCCCTCGGCCGACTTCAGGACCGCCCGCACCAACTGGGAGAAGCGGTTGGGCGAAGCGCTCGCCAGCGCCGGCTACCCGGCGAAAGCCGACAGCGCTCTGGTCAACAAGCCGCTGACCATCGCCATCCTGTTCGTGCTCGTCTTCTATGTGACCATGGTCTACGGGCCGATCGCGGCGGCCCTGGTGGAGATGTTCCCGACCAGCATCCGCTACACCTCCATGTCCTTGCCCTATCACATCGGCAACGGCTGGTTCGGCGGCTTCCTGCCGACCACGGCCTTCGCCATGGTCGCGGCCACGGGCAATATCTACTACGGCCTCTGGTACCCCATCCTCATCGCCGTCGCGACGGCCGTCCTCGGCCTCCTTCTGGTGAGGGAAGGCAAGGACGCCGACATCCACGCCTGAGGCCCGAACGACGAAAGCCGGTCCCGCTGCGAGGCGGAACCGGCTCCCGTCATCCCTTGACGCACACCACCTGACGCAGGGTGTGCACGACCTCGATCAGGTCGGACTGGGCCGCGATGACCGCGTCGATGTCCTTGTAGGCCATCGGCGTTTCATCGATCACCTCGGCGTCCTTGCGGCACTCGACGCCTTCGGTCGCGCGGACGTGGTCCTCGACGGTGAAGCGGCGCTTGGCCTCGGTCCGGCTCATCGCCCGACCGGCGCCGTGCGAGCAGGTGCAGAACGAGTCCGCATTGCCCTTGCCGCGCACGATGAAGGACCGGGCCCCCATCGAGCCGGGGATGATGCCCAGCTCTCCGTCCTTGGCCGACACCGCGCCCTTGCGGGTCAGGTAGACGTCCTTGCCGAAGTGCTTCTCCTTCGAGACGTAGTTGTGGTGGCAGTTCACCGCC
>CAMLNY010000171.1 GCA_946481405.1 uncultured Brevundimonas sp.
TGCCGGCCAGGTCGGCGACGGAGCTTTGCGCCTCGGCCACGACCTTCAGCGACACCTCGCCCTGGATCGCGCCCATGATGCCCGACGCCATGGCGGGGTCGTTCGCGATGGCGTCGATCTGGTCGACGATGGCCTGCGACATCGGATCGAACAGGTCCGGCGCGATGTAGATGACCTGCGGGCTGGTGCACATCTGGGCCGAGAACAGGCTGGACGAACGGGCCACGGCGCGGGCGACGGCGTCGAGATCGGCGACGCTCTCGATGACGACCGTGTTGACCCCGGCCGTCTCGGTGAACAGCAGCTTGCCGGTCACCGTCCGCTCCAGATGGCCGCCGTAGCGGGGGCTGCCGGTGAAGTCGACGATCTGGACGCGCGGGTCGTCCACGACGCCCTGTGCGACTGGCTCGGCGAGCGTGTCGACGGCCAGGGTGACGAGGTTCGGGTCGAAGCCGAATTCGGTCAGGACCGCACGGCTGGTCTCGACGACGATGGCCATGGGCAGGATGGCGATGGGGTGCGGCTTGACCACGACCGGATTGCCGGTGGCCAGGCTGGCGAACATCGCCGGATAGGCATTCCAGGTCGGGAAGGAGGCGCAGCAGGCGACCAGCCCGACGCCGCGCGGGACGAGGACATAGGTCTTCTCCATCGCCACCTGCTCGCCCGCGAAGTTGCGGTGATATGTGGCTGTCGGCGCCACGTCGCGCATGGCCTTGGCGGCGTAGGCCAGAGCCTCAACGCCGCGGTCCAACGCGTTGGGGCCGGAGCCGGAGAAGGCCTGGGTGTAGCTCTGACCCGCGACGTGCATCACCGCATGAGCCATCTCGAAATTGCGGTCGTAGAGGCAGGCCGCGATCTCCAGACACAGGGCGATCCTTAGTTCGAAATCCGCCTCGCGCCAGTCGCCCATCGCGACGACGGCGGCGGCGATCAGGGCCTCCGGATCGCTCTTCGGATAGCGGATGTTCAGCGGTTGCTGGGTGAAGGGCGAGATCTCCTCCCCGACCTCGCCGACGACGCCGGGCTGGCCCAGATCGAAGGTCGTGCCCAGCCGCGCCTCGAAGGCCGCCTTGCCTTGGCCGGGCTTGTCGGGGCCGTGGATCTTCGTGGAGGGGCTGTCGCTGTAGGGGCTCCAACTTTTGCGCGTCTGCACCGCGTCTATGGCGGCCGCCAGCGTCGGCGCATGGCGCGCGATCAGGGCGCGGCGGCGTTCGTCGAGCGTGGTCGCCGAGCCGTCCATCTAACCCATCCGCTCCACGATCATGGCCGAGCCGACGCCCTGCGCGCCGTGCGCCACCACGATGCCGTAACGGCCCTCGCAGGCGTCCAGCGCATCGAGCAGGGAGGACAGGAGGATGGCGCCGGTCGCCCCCATCGGGTGCCCCTTGGCCATGTGGCCGCCGCCGACATTGACCTTGTCCGGATCGACCTTCCGCTCGCGCATGAACTTGACGATGGTGACGGCGAAGGCCTCCATGAACTCGATCCGGTCCATGTCGTCGAGCGTCAGCCTCGCCTTGGCCAGAGCCCGGTCCATGGCGGTGAAGCCGGCGGTCAGGGACGCCGCCGGATCGCCCCCGGCCTCGGCATAGGCGACGATCTTCGCGCGCGCGCCGGTCGCCTCTCCGGTGACGAGGGCGAGGCCGGCGCCGTCGCACATCGGTGGGGCGTGGGCGATGGTGTGGCGGTGGTCGATGACCCGGCCTTCCAGCGCCTCGGCATACTGTTCGCCCAGCGGGGCGAAGGCTGCGGGCATGGCGGCCAGACTCTCGGCGGTGGTCGAGGCGCGGGCCGGCTCTTCCCTGTCCAGCCCGTTCATGGCGATCCGCGATTTCACCAGCGGCGTGCCCTCCGCCGCCGCCGTCTTCTGCTGCGAGATCAGGGCGGCGGCGTCCATCTCCTCGCGGGAGACGCCGATATCCTCGGCCAGCCGGTCGGCGGCGACGACGACGGGGATGTAGCGGGTGCGCGGCGGGAAGCTGGCGTCCTCGTAGTAGTCTGCCTTGTCGCCCATGAAGGGGACGCGCGACATCATCTCGACGCCACCGGCAAGAGCCGTCTTCGCCCCGCCCGCCTCGACCATCTGGGCCGCCTGTCCGATCGCGGTCAGGCCCGAGACGCAGTAGTTGTTGAGCGAGAAGGCATAGGCCTCGTCCAGCAGTCCGGCGTGCATCTTGGACACCAGGGCGACGTTGGCCCCCTGAGCACCCACCTGACCCACGGCGCCCAGGATCAGGGCGTCGGCCTTCCGCGCCGCGCCGCCGTTGCGGTCGTCCAGCGCGTCGATCAGACCGCCGACCAGCTCATGCGGCTTCAGGGCCGCCAGACCGCCGTCGGGGCGGGCCTTGGCGCGGGGCGTGCGGACAGCGTCGAGAATGTACGCGGTCATCGATCAGGCCGCGATCTGGTCGCCGGGCGCCCAGGTTCCGTGGAAACCGGCGGGCACGCGGGCGGGCAGGGGGATGCGGGCGATGGGTCCCTTGTCGAACTCCTGGGCGTTCAGAACCTGCACCTCCGACGTCCCGTCCGGCGCCGTGGCGAAGACGATGACGTATCCATCATCCTCCGACGTCGCGCCGATGCGCGGGGCGAAGGCGGGCTCGGATCCGCCGACCCCTTCGGCAAACCGGTATTCCTGCGCCGCGCCGGTGCCGAGGTCGTACTTCAGCAGGCCGTCGAACCGCTGCAGTTCTTCGCGCGCCATCGACACATGATAGGACCAGCGCGACTTCGCGCCCGTATAGTCCAGGTTGATGACCGGGAACTCGCCGATGCGGTCGTCGAGCTGGCGCTTCCTCACCTCGCCCGTGACCATGTTCATCCGCCATTCGACCGGCACGGCGTTCAGCGCCAGCACATTCACCATGGCGGCATAGGGGCCGTACTCCGGGTTCGGCGGGAAGCCGTTCGGCGTCATCATGCAGGCGGTCATCACCACCTCGTCGCCGTCCTCCCAGGCGTTGGCGACGTGATAGATGTAGCAGCTGTCCGTCTCGAACCAGCGGATCTGGTCTCCCGTCCCGTGTTTGGGCGCGACGCCGAAGCGGGCCGGCTGGTCCGCCACCTTGATCTGCCACATGTGATTGCGCAGCCCGCCCTCGGTGAAGACCACCGGCAGGTCGTGCAGAATGACGTAGTTCTTGGTCAGCCCCATGTCGTGCGGCAGGCGCGGCCCCGGCAGATCGACCCTCTGGAAGTTGGTCAGGACGTTGTTCCGGTCGACCACGCCATAGGTCATCCACGGCTCGGTCAGGGAGTAGTCGCAGAAACAGAACTCTCCGGTCCGCGGATCGACCTTGCCGTGGGCCGAGACATGGCGGGGCAGGGCGCCGCCGAAGGTCTCGTTGCCGAGGGTCTCCAGCGTCCGCGCATCGACCCGCACGGGCTTTCCGGAGATGTACCAGAGCGCCATCAGCGAGCCGTTGTGGAAGACCAGATCGGTGTTGGCCGTGTCCTTGTAGACCAGCTCGCCGCGCTTCGAATCCGGCCGCGACTTCGACGACGGTCGCAGCACCCCGCCGGCGCCGATGTCGAGTCCGGCCTTCTCGGCCCGATAGTCGTCGGTGCCGACGTAGCGGTTGCGATACTCGGCCTTGCCGTTCTCGAAATAGACGGCGTGGACCATGCCGTCGCCGTCGAACCAGTGGTGCATCCCCTCGGGCGCCGCATGCGGATTCGGGCCGTTGCGGACGAAGGATCCGTGCAGATCCTTCGGGATCTCGCCGATGACGGGCAACTCCAGCGCCGTCGTCTCCCTGGCGACCGGCTCATAGAGGCCCTGAAGGTAGGGGTTCAGGACGTTCAGGCCGGTCAGTTCCCCGGTCGAGATCCTGCGGGCTACGGCGGCGTCGTCGGCCATGGCTCAAGCTCCAATATCCAGAAACAGAAGTTACGCGGAGCGGTATCTTAACGCAAGTCAGGCGTCACGCCTTGGGAGGAACCGCCGTCAGAAACTCGTCGAATCCCTTGTTGCCGTCGAATGGCCGGGTCCAGCCGTCGGTGCTCATCAGTCGCTCCGCCACGGCGTCGAACCGGGACAGGGGAATGTCGGTCTCGCGCCCGAAATCCAGTCCCGGCCCCTCGATCCGGTATGCCGGACGGACCCGCCCGGCCCCGGCGACCAGGGTCTCTCCGTTCAACGCGCAACCCTCGCTGACCAGCCAGCTGACCACAGGCGCCACCAGCTCGGGCGGCATGGCCGCGCCCGTGTCGTCATCGACGTATTTCTCGGTCATGCCGGTCAGGGCGTAGGGGGCGACGGCGTTGCAGTGGACGCCCTTCGACGCCCCCTCCAAGGCGATGACCCGCATCAGGCCGATGACCGAGGCCTTGGACGCCGAATAGGCCGCCATGCCGTGCACCCCGTGCAGACCGGCCGCGGAGGTCGTCATCACGATCCGCCCCGCTCCCTTTTCGCGCATGTGTCGATAGATCGGCAGGGTCGCCGTCAACGCGCCGAACAGGTTGATCTCGAACACCTCGCGGAACTGGGCGATCGTCTGTTTGTGCAGGCTCATCGCCTCGGGCACGCCGGCGTTGTTGATCAGGCCGTCGATCCGCCCGAACGCCTCAAGCGCGACGGCCAGCAGACGGTCGCCCGCGTCCTCCGCCTCCACCGCCAGGGGACAGGCCACCGCCTTGCCGCCTGCGTCGCGGATCCGCTGCGCCAGCCGATCGGAACCGCGTCACTGTGGGCGATACGCCTGATCCG
>CAMLNY010000172.1 GCA_946481405.1 uncultured Brevundimonas sp.
GTCGCCCTCGTCGGTCAGAAGCGCGAGATCGCCCTGCAGATGGAGATCGAGCGTTTCGTTCGCCCCGTCTCCTTCGCGCCCGGCCGCCTGACCTTCGAGCCGGTCGCCGGCATGCCGATGAACCTGGCCACCAAACTGGCGTCGCGGCTCAAGGAATGGACCGGTCGCCAGTGGTTCGTCATTGCCAATGGCGAGGGCGGCGGCGAGACGGTCATCGAGATCAACCGGCGCGAAACCGCCGCCGTCCGCGCCGAGGTCGAGGCCGACCCCTTCGTCAAGGCCGTGCTGGAGGCCTTTCCCGGCGCCGTCGTCGGCGAGATCAAGACCCTTGCCCCCTCCGTCGAGATGCCCGCCATCCCGGATGAGCCGGACGAGGATCAGGACTAGGGCCGCGCGGATGGCAATCGGACCGGAACAGCTTATCTAGGTTCCCATGAAAGACTTGAACGCCCTGATGCAACAGGCCCAGGCGATGCAGCAGAAGCTGCAGGACGCCCAGGCGAAGATGGCCGAATCCACCGCCGAGGGGACCTCGGGCGGCGGTCTGGTGACCATCGCCCTGAAAGGCCCCGGCGAAATCACCGCCGTGAAGATCGACGACAGCCTGATGGTCCCGGGCGAGACCGAAATTCTCGCCGACCTGATTGTCGCCGCCCACGCCGACGCCAAGCGCAAGCTGGACGAGGTCAACAACGCCCTGATGCGCGAGGCCGCCGGCCCGATGGCGGGGATGAACATCCCGGGCATGCCGAAACTCTTCTGACTTGGCCGCCTCCGCCGGACCCGAGATCGAGCGGCTGATTTCGCTCCTGGCCAAACTGCCGGGGCTGGGGCCGCGCTCGGCCCGACGTGCGGCCTTGGCCCTGCTGAAGCGGCGCGAACAGCTTCTGGAGCCTCTGGCCGCTTCGCTGGCCGAGACGGCGGCCAAGGTCGTCTCCTGCTCGGTCTGCGGTACGCCCGACACCCGCGACCCCTGCTCCATCTGCTCGGATCCGGCGCGCGACAACGGCCTGATCTGCGTGGTCGAGGAGGCCGGCGCCCTGTGGGCCATGGAGCGATCCGGCGCCTTTCGCGGCAAATACCATGTGCTGGGCGGCCTGCTGTCGGCTCTGGACGGAGTCGGCCCCGAGGCCCTGCGCGTTTCCGAACTGGTCGGCCGGGTGAAGGGCGGAGAGGTGCGCGAGGTCGTCCTCGCCCTGCCGGCCACCGTCGATGGCCAGACCACCGCCCACTATCTTGCCGACCGCATCTCAGGGAACGAGGTGCAGGTCACCTCTCTGGCGCGGGGCGTCCCCGTCGGCGGCGACCTCGACTGGCTCGACGACGGCACCATCGTCCAGGCGCTTCGGGCCAGACGACCCGCGTGACGGTCCGTCGGGGTTGAACGCCCCGGCCAAACACGCTCTGATCGCGGGGTGGGAGGATCGGTGATGGGACGAGAGGTCAGGGTGGCTCTGGGCGCGGCCGCCGGCATCGCCGCCCTCGTGATCGCCTTCATCTTCCTCGTGCGCTTCGCTGTCCCCGCGATCCTTGAAGCCCATTTTGCCGGCAGTCTGATCACCGCCTCGGTGGTCGGGATTGCCGGCGTACTGGCCCTCGTCTTCGCCGCGTGGAAGCTGTTCGTCTGGGCCGCGCGCGCCCTCGGTTCCGGAGATATCGACCAATGACCTTCGGTTCCGGCCGCATCAGTTCCCCCATCTCCGGCGGTTCGGCGATGCGGACCATCGTCCTGATCGTGCTGATCCTCGGCCTGATCCTGTTCGGCGCGATCGGCGTCTCGTCGTGCAGCGTCACCGTCGAGAGCGGCTACATGGGCATCAAGACCACCAAGTTCGGACCCAACCCCGGGGTCCAGCGCGAGGAGCTTGGGCCCGGCTTTCACTGGGAAGGCATCGGCGAAAAGATCCGTACCTATCAGACGCTGCAGCGCACCTATTCCTACACGCGCGAGCCCAACGCCGACGGCCGTGAGAACGAGGAGATCACTTTCTCCGACGTGCTGGGCCTGCCCATGACCGCCGACGTCGCCCTGACCTTCCGGGTGCGCGAGGACAAGGCCGCCGACCTCTATGCGACCTGGCGTCAGGAGTTCGACGCCTTCATCGACGGCCCCCTGCGGACCTCGGTCCGCGCCGCCATCGCCCGCGAGACGGAAAAACTGCCTGTCGCCTGCAACGCCGAACTGGGCAATCCGAACCGCGCGCCGACGCCCCCCGTCATCCCTGCCGAGGGCCAGGCGCCGGTCGCCCTTCCGGTCGGGACGCAGGACGCCGAGGATTGCCCCGGCCAGTTGATCGGCCCCGGCCGCCAGATCGTCCTGCAACGCGCCATGGAGGCCCTGCAGCGCGAATGGGCGCCTCAGGGGCTCGATATCATTCGCATGGAATGGGTTGGCTCGATCCGCTACCCGGAAAGCGTCGTCGCCGCCATCCAGTCGCGCACCACGGCCGAACAGAACACCCGCGCCGCCCTGGAACGGGTCAATCTGGAACGCGCCAACGCTGAGGCCCGCATTGCCCAGGCCCGCGGTCAGGCCGAGGCCAACCGCCTCCTGGCCGAATCCATCCGCTCCAATCCCGAGGTCGTGCGCCTGCGCGAGGTGGAGCGGACGCTGGGCCTCTGTCCGTTGAATGCAGACACCTGCGTCGTCGGCTCGGACGTGAACATCTCGGCGCTGGTTGCCTCGCGTGACGGGGCGGCGGCCGCCCAGTAGCGCCTGCGTCCGTCCTTGACGCAGGTGCATGCTAGCGCTGGGTCATGACC
Source organism: uncultured Brevundimonas sp. (assembly GCA_946481405.1). The sequence continues at coordinate 2,764 of CAMLNY010000172.1, forward strand.
CTGCCCCGGACCGCCGCGTGTCGCATCTATTCAAACTATCCGAACGCAGTGGACGCTTCGGACGCATCGGACGGTGTTTTCGAGTCCGGCCCGGTCGTCGTTCCGGACTCTCCGGACTCTTCGGACGGTGTTCTGGAGTCCGGATCGGCGATGGCCCGGCCCGGCGACTCTCGCTAAGGAACGGAGCATGAACACCCTTTCGATCGTCCTCGCCGTCGTTTCGCTGGCCCTGATGGGCGGGTTTCTGTGGGCCTTCATGGGCTGGCGGAACGCCATGGTCGCCCTGTCGGTGGCGCAGGAAAAGGCCGATCTGATCGAGAAGAGCCGCGAGACCATGGGCGAGCTCCTGAAGGCGCAGGCGGCCCACTCGGCCCAGGCCATCGCCGACCAGATGGTCGTCCGCGCCACCGAGACGTTCCAGGCCCAGGACCGCGTCGCGCGCGAGCGGATGGAGGCCCAGCTGAAGCCGGTCGCTGAAACCCTCGCAAAGTTCGAGACCCAGGTGGCGGCGCTTGAGAAGGCCCGCGCCGAGGAGACCGGCACGCTGAAGGAACAGCTCTCGGCCCTGATGATCGCCTCCTCGGCGACGCGTGATGAGGCCAAGCGCCTGACCGAGGTCCTGCGCGGCAATACCGGCCGGCGCGGCCGCTGGGGCGAACAGACCTGCCGCAACGTGCTGGAAGCGGCCGGCATGGCGGGCCGGTTCGACTTCCTGGAGCAGTCGTCCAGCGCCAACGACGACGGCCGCCAGATGCGGCCGGACTTCCTCGTCAAACTGCCGGGCGGCGGCCTGTTCGTTGTCGACGCGAAGGTGCCTCTGGCCTTCCCCGACGCGAACGAGCCGGACGACGAGACGCGCGACGCCGCCATGGCCGCCCGCAACGCCGCCAGCATCAAGAACCATGTCCGCGATCTCTCGGCCAAGGCCTATCAGGACCAGTTCAGGCCCAGCCCCGACTTCGTCGCCCTGTTCGTGCCGTCGGACGCCTTCCTGTCGGCGGCGCTCGATCGCGAGCCGGACCTGATGACCGACGCCATGTCGCGCCGGGTCATCATCGTCACCCCCACCACCCTGTTCGCCCTGTGCAAGGCCGTCGCCTACGGCTGGCGGGCCGAGGAGCAGGCGAAGAACGCCGACGAGGTCGCGAAGCTGGGCAAGGACCTCTACAAACGCCTGTCGGTCATGGGCGGCCATGTCCATGGCGTCGGGCGTGCGCTGGAACAGGCCGTCGGCAAGTACAACCAGTTCGTCGGCTCTCTCGAAAGCCAGGTCATGGTCTCGGCCAGACGCTTCGAGGATCTTCAGGTCGATCACGAGGGCAAGGAGCTGCCCCAGCTCGCCGCGGTGGATCAGTCGCCGCGCGCCGTCAGCCGTCCGGAGCTGGTGCACGACAAGGCCGCCGGGGCCTGATTGACCGGCGCGGCGACCTCTGACAAGCTCGCTTGACACCCGGATCGGGTGGTGTAAAGTGACCTTGTCATGAAGGCGGGGGGCTTGGGTCGTGATTCTGGAGGCTCGTTTGTCGGAACATCCCCTCGCGCGCTACGGCGCGGTTCTGGGCATTTGCGGCCTGGCGGGCCTCGGCGCCGGCTTCGTGGCCGGCATCGTCACCGCGACCTCCGACGAAGCCAGCGTGGGCGGCGCCGCCCTGATCGCCTTCGCTGTCGCTCTCGCCATGGCCGCCGGCCTCTGGGCCAGCCTGCGCTGGTGGAAGGGTCTCGATGAGGCCGCTCAGGAAGCCCACAAATGGGCTTGGTGGTGGGGAGCCACCATCGGGCTCTGCTTCGCCGGCGTCATCCTCCTGACCCTGCTCTACGGCGCGGGCGATCTGGGGACGGGGTCGATCAAGGACCTCCTGATGCTGGGCGCCGCCATCGTCACGGGGTGTCAGATGGTCGGCTACGGCGTGGCCTGGCCGCCCGGGTCGGGCCCGGGCGACCGGCTCGG
>CAMLNY010000173.1 GCA_946481405.1 uncultured Brevundimonas sp.
CGGAACGCCAGACAGGCGTGGCGCGGCGCGAGGGGAAGACCGTCCTCAAGGCCGGGCTACAGGCCCTGGCGCGTCACTACGGGATCGGATGAGGGCGGCGCTGTGGGGCTGTTGGCACCCCCAACTCCAGACCAGCGCCAAAGCGCCAACTCATCCGGCGGCCATCGCCTCCTGCCGGATGCGCCCCACCATGGCGTTCAACCCGTTGGCCCTCTGGCGCGTCAGGGCCTGCGGAAGGCCCAGCCGGTCCAGCGCCGCCTTCGCGTCGAAGGCGAGAATCTGCTCCGCCGGCCGCCCCGAATAGAGCTTCAGCAAAAGCGCCACATTACCCTTGGAGATCGCGCTGTCGCTGTCGGCCTGGAACACCAGCCGGTCGCCGTCCCGCGAAGAGGCCAGCCACACCTGGGCCGCACAGCCCGGCACCTTGTTGGCCTCGGTCCGGTCCGCCTCGGGCAGCGGCTCCAGATCCTTGCCCAGATCGATGACATAGGCGATGCGCTGCTCCCAGTCCTCCAGCACCTCGAAGTCCTCGGCCAGTTCGTCCAGGGTCGCGTCGATGCTGTCGGCGGGATCGGTCATGCGCCGCCAGATAGGCCGCCCGCCGGTTAACGACAACCGCGCCGTCCATCCCCAGCCGCAACCCCCACATCCCCGCGAGGGAGTCGCCTTCTGCGGGAGCGGGCTTTAGGCGACTCGGCTGCAACGCTAGTCTTTAGGGTCGGGCGAACTCCCCTGTCCGGCCTCTCGCCCCGGCCGCCCGGACATCTGTTTGACCTCTGTCGCCAACCTCGATCCGGACGCCTCTCCGCCGCCCGCGCGCGCGACGACGGCCGAAGGTCTGTCCGCGCTGACGGCCTGGCATGCGGCCTGGGCCGTGGGGGTCGCCTTGTCCGCCATCGCGGCCGCGACCCTGGGGTGGATGAACCTCTCGGCCCTGTTCGGCGCAGGCGCCATGGTTGTCCCGGGTCTGGCCGGCCTCGGCCTGCTCCGGCGGGACGGTGTGGGCGAGCGCTCGCTCGTTCTGGTCGTCTGGACCCTGATGGCCCTGGCGGCCGCCATGCTGTCGGGCGGGCTCGCCGGACCGCTGGTCGGGTACGCCGTCATGCCTTTCATCGCCGCCCTCGCCCTCGGCGGTCCCCGCCACGGCGTGCGTCTGGCCCAGGCCGGAGCCGTCGGCGCCGGCGTGGCCGCTCTCGGCGGCCAGCTCTCGGCCCTGCTCGTCGGTCCGCCGGCGACCCAGCCCCTTCCCGCCTCCCTCTCCGTCGTTCTGGCCATGATCGCCGCCGTCCTCGCCGTCCGCCTGTCCTGGCGGCTGCGCGAGACCCGGTTGAACGCCGCGGAAGCCATGACCCACCGGGTCGAAACCCTCCTCGCCGCCCAGCCCGGCCTGACCCTGGTGCTGGAGCCCTCCGGCCGGGTGCTCGCCGCCTATGGCTCTCCGCCCCCGGCGCTGGAGCCCGACGCCCTGTTCAACGCCGGCCTGATCGCCGCCGTCCACGCCCCCGACCGCCCCGCCATCCTCGCCGCCATCGACAAGGCCCTGGCCGGTCAGGAGGGTCAGGTCCAGTTCGCCCCCCGCCTCGCCCTGGATCGCCGCGTCAATCTGATCATCCGCAAGATGGACGAGGGCGAGACCGGCCCCCGCGTCATCGCCCAGGCCTTCGACGCCACCCGCCAGTTCGCCACCGAGATCGGTCTGGAGGCCGCCCGCGCCGAGGCCGAGGCGCGCGACAGCGGCAAGACCCGCTTCCTCGCCAACATGTCCCACGAGCTGCGCACGCCTCTGAACGCCGTGCTCGGCTTCTCCGACATCATGCGCCAGCGCATCTTCGGCCCCCTGCCCCAGAAGTACGCCGACTACGCCGACAGCATCCACGAGGCCGGCGGTCACCTGCTGGACCTCATCAACGACGTGCTCGACGTCTCCAAGATCGAGGCCGAGCGCTACGAGCTCACGCGTGAGACCTTCGACGCCCGCGAGGTCGTCTCAGCCGCCGTCGCCCTGGTCCGCGTCACCGCCAACGAGAAGGGCGTCGGCCTCTCCAGCCTCGTGCCGGACGAGGCCCTGACCGTCGACGCCGACCGTCGCGCCCTGAAGCAAATCACGCTGAACCTGCTCTCCAACGCCATCAAATTCACCCCGGCCGGCGGCTCTGTGACCCTGACGCTGGAGATCATCGGCCCGTACCTTGAACTGATCGTATCCGACACCGGCGTGGGCATCGCTGCCCGCGACCTGAAGCGCCTGGGGCGTCCGTTCGAACAGGCGGGCGCCGTCGAACAGAAGGTCCAGGGCACGGGTCTGGGCCTGTCTCTGGTCCGGGCCCTCGCCGAACTGCACGGCGGCCGGATGAGTCTGGAAAGCACCCTGGGCGAGGGCACGGCGGTGACGGTGCGCATGCCGGTGGCGGTTGCGGCGCGCGCGACCCCGCCCGAAGGTGGCGCGGAGGTGATCCCCTTCAACGCCGGAGGCTGAGCATGGCCGAACACCGCATCTACCGGATGAGCGTCGCCAGCGTGTACGTCCACTATGTCGCCAAGGCCGAAAGGAAGGGCCGGACCAAGGACGAGGTCGACCAGATCATCCGTTGGCTGACCGGTCTCGACCAGCCGACGCTCGACGCGCGCCTCGCCGACAAGACCGACTTCGAGACCTTCTTCGCCACAGCCCCGAAGCTGAACCCGGCGCGCGAGGCCATCACCGGGACCATCTGCGGCGTCCGTATCGAGCAGATCGAGGACCCGCTGATGAAGGAGATCCGCTACCTCGACAAACTCATCGATGAACTGGCGAAAGGCCGGCCGATGGCGAAGATCCTGCGATCCTGAGGGCGCCGCCTACCGGGGAGATGGGCGCAAGATCGTCGCTTTCAAGAATTGCGGCCCGGCGACTTATGCGCATCTTGCTGAACCCTCCGCGAGGCCCACGCCCCGCCGCCCCTGAGGGAAACGCTTCGATGACCGCCGCCGCCACCCCCTTCGCCCAGGCCTGGTTTCACGGCACACGGGCGGACCTGAAGCCGGGCGAAATGATCGTCGCGGGCCGCCCATCGAACTTCGGAACGCGCAAGGCGGCCGCCTTCGTCTACGTCTCGGAGACGCTGGACGCGGCGGTCTGGGGCGCGGAACTGGCTATGGGCGACGGCCCCGGCCGCATCTATGTGGTCGAGTCCACGGGCGCGCTGGAGGACGATCCCAACCTGACAAACAGCAAGTTCCCCGGCAATCCGAGCCGGTCGTTCCGCACCCGCGACCCGGTCCGGATCATCGGCGAGGTCGTGAACTGGAAGGGGCATCCGGCCGAACAGGTCGCCGGCATGAAGGCCCGCGTCGCCGAGATGGCGGCGCAGGGGATCGAGGCGATCGAGGACTGACGCCCTAGACCGTCCCCATCGCCACGAAGGCGCGCGCCGCTGCGAAGTCTCCGGCCTCGAAGGTCGCCGTGGCCACACTGCCGTCGCGGAACAGGAACTCGATCAGGAAGGGCTCGCGCGGGTCCAGTCGCGACAGCCGATCACCACCGCTGGGCGGGAAAGTCCAGACCTCGCCCTGGGTCTTGCCGGTCGCCAGCAGGGTTGCGGGCGCCGCAGCGGTTCCGGCGGACCAGACCGTCTGACGCGCGCTCGCGGGCGGCAGGACGGCGCGGCCCTGGGCGGTCAGCCACGGCCGCGCGGCCAGGGCCGGATCGCGCATCACGATCCGCGCCGCATAGGGACGCGGGCGACCGACGAAGGAAACGACCGCCGACAGGCTCTCGCGCCCGTCCACAGCGGCGTCCAGGCCGAAGCGCACGGGCGAGGCGCCGACGATCGAGTTCTGCACCAGACGCCAGGTCGCAGCCTCACGCCGGACGCGATCGGCGGTCCAGGTCGCGCGGTCGCCGTTGAAGTCCATGCGCGGAATGCGCTGCCAGCCGGCGAAGGCGTCGGCGACCCGGTCGCGCACCACCGCCAGTTCAGGGTTGGTGCAGGAGACCGATCGCGCCCGGGCCCGCGCCCGCTGGGCCGTGGCCTGCAGCGTCGCCTCGGCCGTCCCGGCGCGCAGGGCCGCGCCGCGCGATTGCAGGGCGGCGGCCGACAGGGCCCCGGCGACGGGTGCGCGGAATAGCTGGCATTTCTGGTGCGCGGCCAGCACGAAGGTCCGGTCGTAATAGGTCCCCGTTCCGTCGGCGAAGGCGGCCATGGGGGTCGCCGCGATCAGGGCGGCGGCCGTGACGGCTCTGGCGATGCGGGCGAAAAGGCCTAGGGTCATGCGCCCACCGTAGCGCCGTGTCGTTCCGGTCCCGTTTCCGAGCAGGGTTACCGATTTGCTTCTGAACTCAGACCTGTGGGTCGGCGCCCTGATCCGCCGCGCCCAGCTGGAAGGGGCCAATGCGACCGTCGTGCGCAAGGGCGACGCGCGCGCGGGGACCGTGATCGTCAAGAGCTACAACACCGCCGACCGCACCGCCCGGGTCTACAGCGAGGCCTTCGGGCCCGACGGCGACCGTCTGTGGATCGAGCCTGCGACAGGGACCGAGAGCGAGATCGACGCCTACATCGAACGACAACGCGGCTACGATCCCGACCTCTGGGTCGTCGAGATCGAGGACCGTGAAGGTCGCCACTTCATCGTCGAGAAGGTGCAGGACTGAGGCATTCCGCCCGGTCGCAATTCCTTAACGACGTTCGGGAACCGGATCGAAAACCCCTCCGGCCT
>CAMLNY010000174.1 GCA_946481405.1 uncultured Brevundimonas sp.
TGTCGCCAAAGCGACGCGAAGTATTCGGCGCCAATTTTCAGTGAATATACATCCGAACTCGGATCGACTGTAATAATCGGGCGATTTTCTGTCACTTGAGCTTTGCAATGACCTTTTAAAGGCGGCCCCCGGGGTCGTTGAAAACGTGTCGAACGACGCGCGGCGATCAGCCCATTTCAAACCCGAGGGGATCTCGATGCTTCGTCTGACCAAGGTTCTGATGGCCGGTGTGGCCGTGATGGCGCTGGCCGCCTGCGGCTCCGCCGAAGTGGCGTCCCCCGGCGAGGGCGACTTCGGCAACGGCGGCACGGGCGGCGGGGGCACCAACCCGCCGGCTCCGGGCACCCCGGCCGCCGACTGCCCCACGGGCCTGACCAACGTCGGCACCGTCGCCGGCGGCACCTTGCGCGCCTGCCAGCTGCCGGAAACCATTTTGGGTTCGCTGACCTTGTCGGTCCGCGCTGGCACCATTTACTCGATCTCGGGCCGCACCCAGGTCGGCACCGACCGCGGCGCCGATCCGGCCGCTCCGGTCGCCGGCAGCGTCCAAGGTATCCTGACCATCGATCCGGGCGTGAAGATCTTCGCCTCGGGCGGTTCGGACTACCTGCTGATCAACCGCGGCTCGCAGATCTTCGCCGAAGGCACCGCGACCCAGCCGATCGTCTTCACCAGCCGCCAGAACGTCGAAGGCCAGACCAACCTCAGCTCGCAAGGCCAATGGGGCGGCATCGTCATCGCCGGCCGCGCTCCGACCGCCGTCTGCCCGGCCGGCGTCACCGCCCCGAGCGCTTCGTGCGTCGGTCAGGTGGAAGGCACCAGCGCCAACTACGGCGGCAACACCCTCGCCGACAACTCGGGCCGCCTGCGCTACGTGCAGGTCAACTACTCGGGCTTCGAGCTGTCGCCGAACAACGAACTGCAGGCCCTGACCCTGGCCGGCGTCGGCTCGGGCACCACGGTCGAGTTCTTCCAGTCCTACAACTCGTCGGACGACGGCATCGAAATCTTCGGCGGCACCGTCAACCTGCGCAACATCGTCATCAACGGCGCTGACGACGACGGTCTGGACACCGACACCGGCTGGCGCGGCGGCGCCCAGTTCGGCATCATCACCCAGAAGCCGACGGCCGTGACCAACGGTTCGCGCGGTCTGGAATGGTCGGCCGCGCCGTCGGGCACCGCCTTCTACGCCCAGCCGAAGATCTCGAACTTCACCATCGTCGGCCGTAACGCGGCTGTCGCCGCCGACGCCTTGATCACGCTGAACACCGGCACCCAGCCGACCATCATCAATACGGTCGTCACCAACCCCTCGACCTCGGCCGCGGCCTGCCTGGACATCGACGACGCCCAGACGGTCACCAACGCCCCGATCTTCCGCTCGGTCTACTTCGCCTGCTCGCGTCCGTACGAAGACGACTCCAACGTGAATGCCGCCGCCACCGCCGCCGTGTTCATCTCGGCGACGAACACGAACAACACGGCCGCCGGCACCTCGACGATGACGGCCCCGGCCGGCGCGACGATCACCAACAACGGCCTGAACTTCATCAACGGCGCCAACGAGACGGCCGTGACGGCGACGAACGGCAACGCGATCTATCCGTTCTTCACCTCGGTCACCTACATCGGCGCCGTGCGCAACACCGCTGACACCTGGTACCTCGGCTGGACCTGCGGTCTGGCGGCCGGTTCGAACTGCTGATGACGAAAGCCGGGGCGGCCACGCAAGCCGCCCCGGACTTCGCCCATCCGATGTTGAACCCCCCTTCAAGGCGCAGATCATGAAGTCTCTTTCTCTGACCCTGAGCGGGGTCCTGCTTGCCACCAGCGCACTGATCGCGCCGGGGCTGGCCTTTGCTCAAACCGCCCCGGCCGCCGCCGAGGCGCCCGCCGATCCGGCGGCCGAACCGCAGGACGACGCCACCCAGGTCGACGAGATCGTCGTCCTCGGCCGCTACATCCCCGAACCCAACCGCGAGAGCCCGGAAGTCGCGGCCTTCCTGACCCAGGAAGACCTGGCCCGCACCGGCGACGCCAACGCCGCCGAGGCCCTGACCCGCGTCACTGGCCTGTCGATCGTCGAAGGTCGCTTCATCTACGTCCGCGGTCTGGGCGAACGCTATTCCTCGGCCCTGCTGAACGGCTCGCCCTTGCCCAGCCCCGAGCCGCTGCAGCGCGTGATCCCCCTGGACCTGTTCCCGTCGGACATTCTGGCCGGCGTCACCGTCCAGAAGACCTATTCGGCCAACTACCCCGGCGAGTTCGGCGGCGGTCTGATCGACCTGCAGACCCTGGCGACGCCGAACGAGCCCTTCTTCACCCTGAAGGCCGGCATCGGCGGCAATACCGAGACGACGGCCCAGGAAGGCCTGATCTACTACGGCTCGCGGACCGACTTCCTCGGCTTCGACGACGACACCCGCGACATTCCTGGCCCGATCGCGCTCGGTTTTGCCTCGGGCAGGCGGATCAACTCGGCGAACTTCACGGCGACCGAACTGCGCCGCATGGGTCAATCGCTGGTCAATGCCCCCCTGCGCCTGCTCCAGAGTGAAGAAATCCCGGTCAACTTCAGCCTCGGCCTGACCGGCGGCGCGTCTACCGAGACCGGCATCGGCACCCTCGGAGCCATCTTCGTGGCGGGTTACGACAACAGCTCTCGCACTCGCGAAGGCCAGCGCGACAGCGGTCGTATCGACGCCGGCAAGCTGGTTCTGGCCAACGACTATGACTTCGTGTCGACCCAGAACGACATCCAGTTGAACTTCTTCGGCGCCCTCAGCCTCGAAAGCGGCGACAACACCGTCAAGTGGACGAACCTCTACGTTCGCAACGCGACCAAGGAAGCCCAGAGCGTCGACGGCATCGACGATCTGGGCGGTCAGGCGCGTCGCCGTACCGATCTGACCGCCTGGTACGTCCGCCAACTGCTGTCGACCCAACTGACCGGCCAGCATTTCTTCGGCGATGCCTGGGAGCTGAACTGGCGTGCGGCCTACGCCAAGACCTCGCGTGACGCGCCGTACGAAAGCAGCTTCGGCTACGGCGTGAACGCTGCGGGCAACTTCGTCCACTCGATCCAGTCCAACTCCATCGCCTTCGGCGAACTGGATGACGACGTCGTGTCGGGCGGTGCGGACCTCAGCTACATCCTGCCGCTGTCGGACTACCGCGAAGCCAGGTTCACGTTCGGCGTCTCCGGCTACGACAACAACCGCGAATCGCAGGAGCGTCGTCTGCGCTTCAACGCGATCAACACCCTTTCGGCCGACCAGCTGGAATCGCGCGTCGACTACCTCTTCTCCGATTTCAACATCGGCCCCTACCTCCAGATCGAGGAAGTGACCGGTTCCAACGGCGCGGCCGCGTTCGACGGCCAACTGACCGTCAACGCCGTCTACGGTCAGGTGGAGGCAGAGGTGATCCCGCTGGTCAATCTGACCGTCGGCGTCCGCTATGAGGACGGCCAGCAGATGGTCACTCCGATCGACCTGTTCGGGGCGACCACGGGTCTGGTGCGCACCGAGATCGAGGAGCAGTACGTCCTGCCCGCGGCCACGGTGACGTGGAACTTCGCCGAGGACATGCAACTGCGCCTGGCCGCGTCGAAGACCATCGGCCGGCCCCAGTTCCGCGAACTGGCCCCGCAACAGTATCGCGACCCCGAGACGGACCGGACCTTCATCGGCAACCAGTTCCTGGTCGATACCGAGATCACCAACCTGGACGCCCGCTTCGAGTGGTACTTCGCCCGCCAGCAGTTCATCACGGCCGGGGTCTTCTACAAGGATCTCGAGAAGCCGGTCGAATCCAGCGTCGTCGACCAGGGCGCCAGCATCTCGCAGACCTTCCTGAACGCCCCGAACGCCCGAATCATGGGCGCCGAGGTCGAGGTGAAGAAGTATTTCGAGTTCCCGGACTCGGGTCTGGACTTCATCGCCAACAAGCGCTGGCTGGTTCAGGCCAACTACACCTTCTCGGACTCCGAGGTTCAGGTGGAGGCCGGGGACAAGGTCCTGACGCAGGGCGGTCTGGGGGTTCCGGAGAACGCGTCCTTCTACGTCGTGGACGGCAGCCGCCTGCAAGGCCAGTCGGACCACGTCGCCAACCTGCAACTGGGTTGGGAGGACGACGTGGCCCGCTCGCAGGCGACGTTCATCGTCAACTATGTCTCGGAACGCACCTCGGCCCGAAACATCGCCGGCAATCCGGACCTGATCCAGGATCCGGGCACGTTCCTCGACTTCGTGTACCGCAAGGACTTCGACGTCATGGGCCGCGAGGTCGGGTTCGCCCTCGAACTGCGCAATCTGCTGGGCACCGGCTACGAGGAATCGATCGAGCTGGGGTCGACCAGGATCGACGTCAACTCCTACGATCTGGGCCAGAGCGCCTCGGTCAGCCTGAGCGCCCGCTTCTAAAGGGGGTTCACGATTTTTAAGACCGGGGGCCGCCCATCGCGAGATGGGCGGCCCTCTTCTTTAGTCGCGCCGATAGACCACCTCGCCGTCGACGACGGTGAGGACGGCGTGGCCCTTGGGAATGTCGGCCGCAGGCACGGTCATCAGGTCGATGTCGAAGGCGGTGAAGTCGGCGCGCTTGCCGACCTCGATGGTGCCGAGCTCGTCCTCGCGGAAGGAGGCGAAGGC
>CAMLNY010000175.1 GCA_946481405.1 uncultured Brevundimonas sp.
CTCGGCGGTCGAGAAGCCCGGCGTGAACAGCAGCTCGACGGCGCGCGCCATGTCGACGCTCTCGTCCGGGCCGATCAGGCCGCGATACATGCCGGTCGTGGTCATGGCGAAGGCCGGGCGGCCCTGCGCGTCCATGACGACGACCCCGCCATAGCCGCCGAGCGACAGGGCGTCGTCGACCTCGGCCTGTGCGGCGGCCTCGCCGGTCGCGCCGTCGGCGATGCGGCTACAGATGTCGCGGGCGACCGAGGCGCGGATGTAGAACTCCCCGTCGCCGGTGGCGGACACCGCGCAGCCGTCGCGGTTGGAGGCGTAGGTGCCCGCGCCGATCACCGGGACGTCGCCGACCCGCCCCCAGCGCTTGCCGGTCGTGCCGCCGGTCGAAGTGCCTGCCGCGAGGTGACCCTGAGCATCGAGGGCGACCGCGCCGACGGTGCCGAACTTGCGCTCGTTCAGCGGAGGGGCGGGCTCCAGCGAGGCCATGCCGGCGGGCGGCGCCCCGGCCGGGCGTTCGGGAACAGGCAGATTGTTGTCGGTCAGGAACTTCACCAGCCCCTGCCAGCGGCGCTCGGTGAAGAAGAAGGACGTGTCGACCTGCTCCAGCCCCTGTGAGGCGGCGAAGGCGTCGGCCCCCGAGCCGATCAGCATGACGTGGGGCGACTGTTCCATCACCGCGCGGGCGGCGGCGATCGGGTGGCGGGTGGTGGTCAGGCCCGCGACGGCCCCGGCGGTCAGGTCCGAGCCGTTCATCACGGCGGCGTCCAGTTCGTTGCGGCCGGCGGCGGTGAAAACGGCGCCGCGCCCGGCGTTGAACAGGGGATCGTCCTCCATCAGCTGGATCGCGGCCTGAACGGCATCCACCGCCTCGCCGCCGTTCCTCAGGACCTCCGCCCCGGCCTCCAGAGCGCGGGTCAGGGCGGCGCGATAGGCGGCGTCCTGTTCGGGCGACAGGTTGGCCCGCTCGATGACCCCGGCCCCGCCATGGATGGCGAAGGACCAGGTCGGCGCGTCCTGGGCCGCAGCCGGAGAGACGAGGACGAGAGCGGCGATCGCCCCCAGAAGAGTGCGTTTCATGCTCACGGCTCGCGCTTGTGGTGAGACCATTTCCAGATGCGGTAACCCACGATCGGTACGAAGCCGCCGATCAGGGCGCCGGCCAGGACGGGCCAGAAGCCCATCTGAAGCCACTGGCCGATGAGGCCGCCGACCACGGCCGCGACGAGCGGGCCAAGGAACGGCATCCAGTGAGGAGACGCGACCTTAATTGGCGTCGACCTTGATGACGCCGCGACGGATCTGGTCCAGCTCGATGGAATCGAAGAGGGCCTGGAAGTTGCCGTTGCCGAAGCCCTCGTTGCCCTTCCTCTGGATGATTTCGAAGAAGATCGGACCGAAGGTGTCCTGGGTGAAGATCTGCAGCAAGAGGCCGTCCTCGTCCGAGCCGTCGATCAGGATGCGGTTCTTGCGCATGCGTTCGACGTCATGCCCGTGGTTCGGCAGGCGTTTGTCGATCAGCTCGAAATAGGTCTCGATCGTGTCCTGGAACTGGACGCCGCGCTCGCGCATGGCCTCGACGGTGGCGAAGATGTCGTCGGTGGCCAGGGCGATGTGCTGGATTCCCTCGCCGTTGTAGCGCTTCAGGAACTCCTCGATCTGGGAGTTGTCGTCCTGGCTCTCGTTCAGCGGGATGCGGATGGCGCGGTCGGGCGCGATCATGGCCTGGGAGAACAGGCCCGTCGCCTTGCCCTTGATGTCGAAATACTTCTGTTCCTCGAAGTTGAAGACATCGCCGTAGAAGCCGGACCAGGTCCGCATCTGGCCGCGCCGGACGTTGTGCGTCAGGTGGTCCAGCAGGTGCAGGCCGACGTTGTTCTGGCGCTCGGCCTCTTCCCAGCCCTCGATCTCGTCCCAGCTGTCGTAGAGCGACCCGGTCTCGCCATAGGCGTCGATGATGTAGAGCAGGCTTCCGCCGATGCCGCGCAGGACATAGGCGCCTTCGCCGAGCGCCCCGCCGTTGTGCATGTCGGCCGGATGGGCGCCGCGCGCGACCGCGCCCTCATAGGCGGCCTTCGCATCGTTGACGCGGAAGGCCATGCCGTTGGCCGAGGGACCGTGCTCGCGGGCGAACTCTTCCGACTGACCGGTCGGCTTGGTGTGAACCAGGAAGGTGATGTCGCCCTGCTTCATGCGGACGACGCCGTTCTTGGGATTCACGTGAGTCTGGACGAAGCCCATGACCTCGATCTGTTTGATCATGGCCTGCGGATCGGGGCCGGTGAATTCGACGAACTCGAAGCCGTCGACGCCCAGCGGGTTCTCGTAGGCGGGGATGGTGGCGTCGGGGGTGGAGGCGGTCAGGTCGTCCATGGGGCGTCTCCTGCAAGGGGGCGGGACCGGCTGCGCCTTTGGGGGAAGGCCCGGTCGATTGGGGCGGAACCTAGTCACCCCGACCCGACAAGCCAAGCCGCACGCGTTCACGATCACAAGACAGGGTCTGCGACGTCCGGGCGGATGGACCGGTCGGCCCGATCATTGCTAGGTCTCGGACCGTTCTCCGGGGACCTTCATGCTGCGCAAACTCTACGACTGGGTCTTCGAACAGGCGCGCAAGCCCTATGCCGAGAAGACGATGGCGGCGGTGTCCTTCGCCGAGGCCTCCTTCTTCCCCATTCCGCCGGACGTGATGCTGGCGCCGATGATCCTGTCGCGGCCGGACCGGGCGTATCGCTATGCAGCGGTGTGTTCGATCGCGTCGCTGCTCGGCGGGCTGCTCGGCTATGCGATCGGGGTGTTTCTGGAGCCGGTGGCCGTGCGGCTGCTGGAGTTCTTCGGCCACGGCATGGACATGAGCGTCTACCAGTCATGGTTCGCCGACAACGGCTTCCTCGTCATCCTCGGCAAGGGGCTGACGCCGATCCCGTTCAAGCTGGTGACGATCGCGGCGGGTCTGGCGAAGTTCAATCTGGGCCTCTTCATCCTGGCGGTGGCCATCACCCGGTCGGGGCGGTTCTTCCTGGAGGCCTGGATACTCAAGACCTGGGGCCCGCCCATGCTGGAGATCGTCGAGAAGCGGCTGGCCCTGTCGTTCGTGATCGGGGTCGTCCTGCTGGTCGGCGGCTTCCTGCTGCTGAAGCTGCTCTAGGGTGCATCGACGGACGGGCGTGGGCCGTCTAAGAACACAGGGATGAGAAGCGCCTATCGCCTCCTGACCCGTTGGTGGACCGCCTTCGCCCTGGCGATCTCGCTGGCGATGCTGGGCGCGGCCCATACGTTCGAGGAATTCGCCGGGCTCAGCCCGTGCAATCTCTGCCTCAAGCAGCGCGAGGTCTTCTGGGGCGCGGTGGCGATCTCGCTGGTCGCCACGGCCTGGACGGTCATCACCCAGGCCCGCCGGGGCACGCCGCGCATCGCCGCCTTCCTGCTGTTCGCCGTCTTCGCCACGGGCGCGATCACCGCCGGCTTCCACGCCGGGGGCGAGCTGAAGTGGTGGGAGCTGCCGGCCCTGTGCGCGGGGGGAGGCGACGGCGCCGATCTGGAGAGCCTGACATCGCTGGCCCTGGGCACGGGACCGACCATTCGCGTCGCCATGTGCGACGCCGTGACCTGGAGCTTCCTCGGTATTTCGATGGCGGGATGGAACGCCCTGATCTCGGCTGCATTGGCCGGGTTCAGCCTGCTCGCCGCCAAGAGGCCCAAGGATGCCCGCGCACCCCGCAACTGAGCCGCATCGCACGCCGCTGCCCCGTCCGGGGCGAGGCGCCCTGAGCGCGCGGATGGCCGAGATCCTGCGCGTCGATCACGCCGGGGAATATGCGGCGGTGAAGATCTACGAGGCCCAGCGCGCGGTCTTCGACGGGGTGCGCGGCAAGGAAGCCATCGCCGCCGACATGGTCGAGATGAAGGCCGGCGAGGAGGTGCACAAGGCGCGCTTCGACGCCCTGCTGATCGAACACGGGGTGCGGCCGACGGCCATGCTGCCCCTGTGGTCGCTGGCGGCGACGGGTCTGGGCGCGGCCACCGCCCTGATGGGCGAGAAGGCGGCCCATGCCTGCACCGAGGCCGTCGAGAGCGTGATCGAGCAGCACTACGCCGATCAGGTCGCCGAACTGGCTGACCGCGATCCGGCCCTGGCCGCCGAGCTGGACAAATTCCGTCAGGAGGAGCTGGAGCATCACGACCACGCCATCGCCCACGGCAGCCGCGAGGCCCCGGCCTATCGACTGCTCAGCGCCGTGATCAAGGCGGGGTGCCGGGTCGCGATCAAGGTGTCGGAACGGGTCTGACTTTCGCTCTCCCTCCCCTTCATGGGGAGGGACGATCGTGCAGCGATCAGGGTGGGGTCCGAATAGTGAGTTCGCGGCGACGACACGGCCCCACCCGGGCTTCGCTCCGCCGTCCCTCCCCATGAAGGGGAGGGAGAACCTCAACGCCTCACATCGAAGGCGAGCAGCAGGGTCTTCTGGACGAAGTTGTCGTTGTCGTCGCTGAGCAGATAGAGGCGCACGCCGTCGGCGGTCGGGACGGCCGCGATTCCCTCGAAATTGTCGGTCGAGGCCGGCGGCCGCAGATGGATCAGCGTCTCC
>CAMLNY010000176.1 GCA_946481405.1 uncultured Brevundimonas sp.
GGAGCCTCGACGGTCGAGACGACCTGCTGGCCCGGGGTTTCCTCGGCATCGGCGGCCTCGGCGAACAGGCTGCGGCCCGAGACGGTCGGGGTGTTCACGATCTTGCCGGCCTCGGCCAGCCGCTGGGTGACCAGGCGAGTCCCGCCCGACGCGAACAGGTGCGACGCCAGGAAACGGCCGCCCGGCTTCAGGTCGCAGATGACCGGCGTCTCCTGGCAGGCCGTATTGCAGTCCTCGACGCCGAACTCGATCCCCGCCTCAATGGCGATGGCGGTCAGGTGCAGCACCGCGTTGGTCGAGCCGCCCGAGGCGGACACGGCGGCCGCCGCGTTCTTCAAGGACGCGCGAGTGATGTATTTGCGGGCCGTATCGCCGGCGAAGACGCGCTCGACGATCAGCTCGCCGCAGCGGTGGCCTTGCGCGCCCTTCATCGGATCGACGGCCGGCACGTCGTTGGCGCCCATGGGCGACAGGCCCATGACCGCCAAGGCCATGGCCATGGTGTTGGCCGTGAACTGGCCGCCGCAGGCGCCGGCGCCCGGGCAGGCCGCGCTCTCGACCGCCTTCAACTGGGCGTCGTCGATGGTCCCGGCGCCGCGCGCGCCGATGGCCTCGAACACCTCCTGAATGGAGATCTCCTTGCCGCCGATGACGCCCGGCATGATCGTGCCGCCGTAGTAGACCAGACCCGGGATGTCCATCCGGGCCAGGGCCATGGCGGCGGCGGGGATGGTCTTGTCGCAGCCGACGATGCAGACGACGCCGTCCAGCTGATGGCCCTGCACCGCCAGTTCGATCGAGTCGGCGACGACATCGCGGCTGATCAGCGACGCCTTCATGCCCGGCGTGCCCATCGAGATGCCGTCGGTGACGACGATGGTGTTGAAGTCGACCGGATAGCCGCCGGCCGCGATGATGCCCGCGCGGACGTCCTTGGCCAGACGATCCAGGTGCATGTTGCACGGCGTCACCGACGACCAGGTGTTGACCACCGCGATCATCGGCTTGTCGAAGTCTTCGTCCTGCATGCCGGCGGCGCGCAGATAGCTGCGCGCCGCCGCACGGTTGGCTCCAGCGGTCACGACGGCGCTGCGTCGCTGCGGCGGCGGTGCAGTGTCTTCCGGGGTGAAATCTTGCGTCATTGCTTAAAGGCGTTCCGAGAGAGGTCCCGGATCGGCGCAACAAAAAACCCGCCTCCTGTCGGGAGCGGGTGGTTGCGGGCGATCCTGATTTTGCTTGGGTTCAGGTCAGCTGCATCCACGCCGCTCCGGCGAGCAGGCCAAGAAGTACGCTGAGAATAAGGGTCGACAGGGGGGCGAGGGTCGTCACCGGACGCCCAACAGCGACGGCGCGAGCCGTGCGGCGGTTCGGGGTGTGACGGGTCGCGTGGCTCACGGCCATCTCCTGGTTACCTCGACATAAAGCCAGATAAAGCTGCGGCGCACAACCCGCGTTTGGAAGAAACTTCCAATATCGAAGAGTTTTATCCATTCAAGGGCAATTTCACCCCTTCGGGCTCAGCCGTCGATCAATTCCTGCAGCAGGACGGCGATCTTCTCGCGCAGCATTCCGCCGGTGTTAGTTCGAGGCCGTGGGCCAGATCCTTGCTGATCGAGAGGCCCATCATCAGGCCGGCGGCCAGACGGACCCGCACCGCGGCGTTCTCGCCCCCCACCCATTCCACGAAGGGCTGGTAGAAGCCTTCGCGCGACGCCCGCTGGATCACTTCCAGCGCCTTGGGTGAGGACGACGACCGCATCATGATCAGCAGCCAGGCCAGCTTGCCTTCCTTGCGAGGGCCGTAGACCAGATCCCGGGCGATACGTTCGCCGAAGGTCGCGCGGTCGCCCGACATCAGGTCCTGCCCGCTGCCGCAGTCGTCGATGACGTTGCGGAACAGGTCTTCCTTGGAGCCGAAATAGCGGGAGATCAGCGCCGGATCGACGCCCACGTCACGGGCGATGTCGCGCATCCCGACCTGGTCGTAGCTCTCCGCCGTGAATCGCTTGGTGGCCGCGTCGAGAATCGCCCCTCGGGTGGCGGCGGCGTTCCGGGGACGGTGGCAGACAGCGAAACTCAACGTGATCTCCGATTAGCCCTAGAAAGGGTATGGCTATGTCATCGTCTGTTGACAAGCCTCGCTTACGGACACAAGTAAGTCATCAGGCGATGACCGGGTCTCCTCCCCCGTGTATCCGTGTTGCGCCAGACAGGGAATTCGCCCCTCAAGGGAGATTGCGCGCATGCGCAGGCTGAAGATCGTCGCCGTGTCCGTCCTCATGACGGGCGCGCTTTACGGCTGTTCGCAACGTTCGGAGGCCCAGGGTCCTCCTCCCACCGCGCCGGTCACCGTGGCTGTGCCGCTCGCGGAACGCGTCGTCGACTGGGACGACTTCACGGGCAGGTTCGAGGCGACGTCGTCGGTCGAGGTGCGCGCCCGCGTCGGCGGCTTCATCCAGGCGGTCCACTTCCGCGACGGCGACTACGTCTCGCGCGGCCAGCTTCTGTTCACCCTGGACCCGCGTCCGGCCCAGGCCCAGCTGGCCTCGGCCCGCGCCGCCCTGACCCAGGCGCAGGCGCAGCTGACGCTGGCCCGCACCAACCTGACCCGTTCCGAAGGCCTGCTGGCTTCGCAGGCCGTCAGCCAGGCTGAGGTGGACGCCAACAAGGGCGCGGTCGAGACCGCCGAGGCCGCCGTCGCCTCCGCCCAGGCCGCCGTTCGTGCGCGCCAGCTGGATCTGGAGTTCACCCGCGTCACCGCCCCGGCCTCGGGCCGCGTCTCAGACCGTCGCGTCGATCCGGGCAACGTCGTCGCCGGGGGCTCCTCGGCCGCCGACGTCCTGACCACCATTGTCTCGTCTTCCCCGATCTACTTCGTGTTCGAAGGCTCCGAGGCCCTGCTGCTGAAGTACCAGCGCGACGCTCGCGCCGGCCGCTCGGCGCCGGTCCGCATCCGTCTGCAGGACGAGAGCGACTTCACCCGTTCCGGGACGCTCGACTTCACCGACAACGCGGTCGACGCCGCCTCGGGCACCATTCGTCTGCGCGCAGTCATTCCGAACGGCGACAACTTCCTGAAGCCCGGCATGTTCGCCCAGGCCCGCGTCGCCGGCGCCGGAGCCTATGACGCCCTGCTGGTGCCGGATTCGGCCATCGGCACGGACCAGGCCCGCCGCGTCGTCTCGGTCGTCAACGCCGACGGCTCGGTGACCCCGACGCCGGTCCAGCTCGGGCCGTTGGTCGACGGTTTGCGCGTCATCCGCTCGGGCATCCGTCCGACCGACCGCATCATCATCGACGGCCTGCAGCGCGCCATGCCGGGCATGAAGGTGGCGCCTACCAACGGCCGCATCCAGCGCCAGCAACGCCCGGAATCCGTGCCGACCACCTATGCGCCCCCCGCCGCGACCGGAACCTCGGCCGCCGCCCTGACGCAATCCGTCACCGTCGGCGACTGAGGCCAGACGCATGAACATCTCCCGCTTCTTCATCGACCGGCCGATCTTCGCGGCCGTCCTGTCGGTGTTCATCACCCTGGTGGGCGTCTTCGCCTATCCGCTGCTGCCGCTGGCGCAGTACCCGGAGATCGCGCCCCCAACGATCACCATCAACACCGCCTACGCGGGCGCCTCGGCCGAGACCCTGGCCGAGACCGTTGCCGCTCCGATCGAGCAGGAGGTGAACGGCGTCGAGGGGATGCTCTACCTCTCCTCGTCTTCGACCGCCGACGGCTCTATGGCGCTGACCGTCACCTTCAAGCTCGGCACCGATCTCGATCAGGCCCAGGTGCTGGTCCAGAACCGCGTCGCCCTTGCAGAACCCCGACTGCCAGAAGCCGTCCGTCAGGTCGGCGTGGTCGTGAACAAGCAGGAGTCGGGCTTCCTGATGATCCTGGGCCTGACCTCGCCTGGGAACGTCCTGAACAACGACTATGTCGGCAACTACGCCAACTCCACGCTGCGGGATCGCCTGCTGCGGATTGAGGGCGTAGGCAATGTCACCGTCTTCGGCGGCGGCAACTATTCGATGCGCGTCTGGATCGATCCGGCCAAGGCCGCTGCGCGCGGCCTGAACGCGGCCGATATCATCGGCGCTCTTCGCGGCCAGAATATCCAGGCCGCCGCCGGGTCGATCGGCCAGCCGCCGTTCGCCACCAACGCCTCCGCCTTCCAGCAACCGATCCAGGTTCAGGGCCGCCTCTCCAATCCCGATGAGTTCGCCGAGATCGTCATCAAGACCGACGCCGAAGGCCGGGTGACCCGCGTCCGCGACGTCGCCCGTGTCGAACTCGGCGCACAGGACTACGGCATCCAGGGCTATTTCGACGGCCAGCGCGGCGTGGGCATCGCCATCGTCCAGCAACCCGGCGCCAACGCCCTGGGCACCGCCGAACGGGTGATGGACGAGCTCGAGAACATCAAGGCCGACGCGCCCTACGGCCTGGAGATCGGCATCCCCTACAACCCGACGGAGTTCGTCGCGGCCTCGGTGGAGTCGGTCCAGCACACCCTGATCGAGGCCATCATCCTCGTCGTGCTCGTCGTGATCATCTTCCTGCAGTCGTGGCGCG
>CAMLNY010000177.1 GCA_946481405.1 uncultured Brevundimonas sp.
GCGGCTTCCCGGCCGACCTGTTCCTGACGCTGGCCGGCGTCACCTTCCACGACATCCCCGCCATCTTCGGCGACGACGACGGCTCGGAACGGACCGGCATCCGCGCCATCATCAACTCCGCGCTCGTCTCCTACGAGCGTCTGCCGATGCTGGAGATCGTCTTCGACCGCCTCGTGCGATTGATGACCACCTCGCTGCGCAACTTCACCTCCGACAACGTCGAGGTGTCGCTCGACAACATCTCCTCGATCCGGTTCGGCGACTATCTGAACTCCATCCCGCTCCCGGCCATCCTCGCGGTCTTCCGGGCCGAGGAGCTGGACAACTACGGCCTGCTGACGGTCGATTCCAACCTGATCTATTCGATCGTCGACGTGCTGCTGGGCGGCCGTCGCGGCACCGCGGCGCTGCGCATTGAAGGCCGTCCCTACACCACCATCGAACGCGTGCTGGTGCAGCGGATGATCGAGGTCATTCTCGCCGACGCCCAGGCCGCCTTCGAGCCCCTGACGCCCGTCCACTTCAACCTGGACCGTCTGGAGACCAACCCCCGCTTCGCCGCCATCGCCCGTCCTGCCAACGCCGCCATTCTGGTGAAGCTGCGCATCGACATGGAAGACCGCGGCGGCCGGGTCGAACTGCTGCTGCCCTACGCCACGCTCGAACCCATCCGGAAGATGCTGCTGCAGCAGTTCATGGGTGAGAAGTTCGGCCGCGACAACATCTGGGAAGGCCACCTGGCCACCGAGCTCTGGACCACGGACACCGAGGTCCGCGCCGTGCTGGACGAACAGTCGGCCCCGCTCTCGACCGTCCTCAACCTGAAGGTCGGCGACACCTTCATGCTTAACGCCACGCCGGACTCCGACGTCTCGATCCGCTGCGGCTCGATCCCGGTCACGACCGGCAGAATGGGCCGCAAGGGCCAGCATATCGCCGTGCGGGTGGAGGCCCCGATCTCGATCGAGGCCGCCTCCAGCCTGGCCAAGGGAAGGCGCTGACATGACCGGCATGATCCTCGACGCCGTCCTGATGCTGCTTCTGGTCGCCGCTCTCGGCTACGGCGTCCGGCTGGAGAAGAAGCTTACCCAGCTCCGCGCCGGCCAGCTCGCCTTCGCCGGCGCCGTCACCGAACTTAACGCCGCCTGCACCCGTGCCGAGAACGCGCTCGGTTCGCTGCGCGCCTCGGGCGAGGAAGCCGACCTGCTGCACGACCGCATCCTCAAGGCCCGCGCGGTGAAGACCGAGCTGGAACAGCTGATCGCGCGTGGGGGTCGCTCGCCCCTGCCGGAACCGCGCGTCGAAGCCGCCGCACCGACGCCCGCTCCGGCCCGCGCCGAGCCGGCTCCCGCCCGTCCGGCCGCCGACCCCGACGACCGCGCCTTCCGCATGGCCGCCCTGGCCGAGCGCATCCATGGTCTGGCCGCTCCGGCCCCTGCCGCGGCCGGCGCCGGCAACGTCCAGGCCATCCTGCACGCCCTGACCGCTAACCAGGCTGCGAAACAAACGCTCAACCGTGCGCGCGTAAACCTCGCCTCCGACGACGACCTGTTCGCCGCCTAAGCATCCCATTGGAATCCTGAGTTTATGGCCAAGCTGCCCCGCCTCCTGCCCCTGATCGCCGTCGCCATCGGCGGGGTCGTGGCCGTGCGCGCCGTCGGCGCCGGGCCCGACATCTTCCAGGGCGCCCGCGCCTGGGCCGAGGAAGCGACCGCGGCCGTCAGCGAGACCGTCGCCGCCCCGGCCGCCGCGCGGCCCGCGCCCGCCGTCTGCGCCCTGACGCCGGAACAACTGGCGCAACAGGCCGGCATCTCTCCCGCCGAACTGCGCATCATCCAGTCGCTGTCGGCCCGCCGCACCGAACTGGACGCCCGCGACGCCGACTTCGCCACCACCCTCCCGCTGATGGTCGCCGCCGAACAGAAGCTCGACACCAAGATCCAGGCCCTCAACGCCATCAAGGCCGAGGTTCAGGCCCTGCTGGGTCAGGTGGACGAGCGCGAGGCCGCCGAGACCGCCCGTCTGGTCGCCGTCTATTCCGCCATGCGCCCGCGTGAGGCAGCCGCCGTTTTCACGACGCTGGACGACAGCGTCCGCCTGCCGATCGCCGCCGCCATGCGCCCGCGCGGCCTCTCGGCCATCCTGGCCCAGATGCAGCCGGCCGCCGCCCGCGAGCTGACCGAGAAACTCGCCCGCCGCTTCCAGGCCCAGCAACTCGCCGCCCGCGCGGCCGCCGCCTCGGCGCCGGTCACCCCGGCCGAGGCCCAGACGGCCGCGAACACGGCCGGCAATCCCGCCGCTCCCGCGGCCAGTGCTCCGGCCCCGACCCAGACGGCCCAGGCCCCCGCGACCACTCCGCCGACGGCCCAGTCCGCCGCCAACCGCCCGGCGAACCGTCCGGCCGCGCGCCCCGCCAACCGCGCCCCGTCGCGCCAGACGCCCCGCGCCGCCGCTACGCCGCCCGCGCCCTCGGGACCCCAGCCGTACCAGCCGGCCGCCGGCGCCGCCTCGACCCCGGCCAACCCCTCGGCCCCGCGCCAGTCGGTCCAGTAGTTGGCGCCGGAAGCACGGGCGGCTATGCACCGCGCCTGAGTTTCCTGAAGGCCCGCCATGTCCGACACGCCCCCCGACCGCCTCTCGGTCAATCCGAACAACAAATACTACGACGCTGAGGTGCTTCAGCGTGGCGTGGGCGTGCGCTTCAAGGGCGAGGAAAAGACCAACGTCGACGAATACTGCGTCTCCGAAGGCTGGGTCCGCCTCGCCGTCGGCAAGGCTGTCGACCGCAAGGGCAACGCCCTGACCGTCAAGCTGCAGGGCACGGTCGAGCCCTACTTCCAGAGCGGCGTGGAAGAGAGCGAGAGCTAGAGCTAAAGCCTCTCCCTCCGTGCGCCCCGGCGAAGGCCGGGGTCCAGATGGAAGACCTTGTGGGCTGGAGCAGTTGTTCCGGTGCGAGATCCCGGCCGCCCGAATCCGTGATCTGCACCCCCGCCTTCGCCGGGGTGCAGGGAGATTCATGTCGAATATAAAAACTCGTTCGGCATCGTGATTCACGGCCGCGACTGGCTTTGCGGCCCGTTTCGCCCCTCGGACGCGCCTTGGTCTGCGGCTGACCTATAATGCTGGACCACAGTTCGCGGAGAGTGCGAACAGCCGCGATTTCGTCCGTTTCGTCCGTTTCGTCATGGTATTTTTCGTCTGGACGAACCGGACGAAATGAGCTCAGGAAAGGCTGATCGCCGACATGAGCCGTCCGAAGTCCGGCTCGCCCCGCTGGAAGGCCCGGCGGTTCGAATAGAAGGTCGCCTCGTCAGCACAGGTGTCGTGCCCGGTCCAGGCCGCCTCGCCGACCCCCGCCTGCTCCAGCCGCCACAGCACGAATCCCGGCAGGTCGAACATCCGCTTGTCGGCCGCGCCGCCCGGAACGAAGAACCGCTCCGACCCTGGGTCGTGATGGGCGAACCGCTCCTCAAAGTCGGCCGCGACCTCATAGCTGGACTGGGCGATGCAGGGCCCGACCACGGCGACGATCCGGTTCGGCCGCGCGCCCAGCGACTCCATCGCCGTCACCGCCGAATGGACCACCCCGCCCAGCGCCCCTTTCCAGCCCGCATGGACAGCCCCCACGACCCGCACCTCGGGATCGGCCAGCAGTACAGGCGCGCAGTCGGCGGTCAGGACGCCCGGAATGACCCCGACCGTCGCCGTCACAACCGCGTCCCCCTCCGGCCGATCCCCGGCCCACGGTCCGGTCGCCACCCGCGTCAGGCTGGAATGGATCTGGTAGCAGGCGGCCAGATCGTCGGACCCGCCGCCCAGGGTCGCCGCCACTCGCCGCCGGTTCTCGGCCACGGCCTCCGGGTCGTCCGACGACCCCAGCCCGGTGTTCAGCCCCTCGAACAGGCCGGTCGAGACCCCGCCCCTGCGGGTGAAGAAGCCGTGCCGGACGCCCTCGCGCTCCAGCAGGGAATGGGTGATCGGTCTCAGGTCGCTCATGCCTCAAACCCCGGCACATTCAGGCTGCGGGGCGAGAAGATCGCCGCCGCCTTGAACAGGTCGCCCATCTGGTCGGGCGCGGTCAGTCGGTCCAGCTGGCGGGCGATGACCGGCGCGACCCCGGGCCTCGCCGAAGACAACCGCTCGGCCCGCGCTTCGATCCCCAGCCGACGCAGGAACTCGCCCTGGCCCAGACAACCGGTCACATCGGCCCCGCCCCGGATCGCCGCCTCCAGCACCGCCGGAAAGTCCGCCCATTGGGTCAGATCGGCCTCGCCCGGCGTCGCCAGCACATCGACCTTGGCATGTCGCCGGAGCCCCTGCAGCGTATCTCCGGTCCCCGGCCGGTCCCGCCCATAGTAGATCAGCAGGGCCGCTCCCGAGGTCTCCCGCACGAGGGCGCCGAGGTCCCGTCCGAAGGCCGCCTGCTGGTCGGAGATCTCGATCACCTGACCCGGCTCGACCTCATACGGCGGCTTGTCGAAGCCCCCGCTGATCCCGACCAGCCCGAAGGTCAGATCGCCGTCATCGGTGACCCCGACCCGTCGCTCGGTCCAGC
>CAMLNY010000178.1 GCA_946481405.1 uncultured Brevundimonas sp.
GCGGCTGCCCGATCGAATCGGTGATGACCAGCTCCTTGAGCGGACCGTCGGTGACGCGCTGGACCGCCGGGCCCGACAGGACGCCGTGGCTGATGTAGGCGGACACTTCGGTGGCCCCGGCGTCGATCAGGGCCTTGGCCGCGTTCACCAGCGTGCCGCCCGAATCGACGATGTCGTCGAACAGGATGCATTCCCGGCCCGAGACGTCGCCGATGATGTTCATGACTTCCGACTCGCCCGCCTTGGGGCGGCGCTTGTCGACGATGGCCAGGTCGACGTTCAGTCGTTCCGCCAGCGAGCGGGCGCGCACCACGCCGCCGACGTCGGGCGAGACGATCATCAGATTGCCGCGCTGGTAGTTCTCCTTGATGTCCTGGGCCAGCACCGGCGTGGCCACCAGATTGTCGGTCGGGATGTCGAAGAAGCCCTGAATCTGGCCGGCGTGCAGGTCCATGGTCAGGACCCGGTCGGCGCCCGCGCGGGTGATCAGATTGGCCACCAGCTTGGCCGAGATGGGCGTGCGGCCGCCGGTCTTCCGGTCCTGACGGGCGTAGCCGAAATAGGGGATGACCGCCGTGATCCGCCGCGCCGAGGCCCGCACCAGGGCGTCGATACAGATCAACAGCTCCATCAGGTTGTCGTTGGCCGGATAGGAGGTCGACTGGATGACGAAGACGTCCTCGCCCCGGACGTTTTCCTCGATGACCACGAAGACCTCGTTGTCGGCGAAGCGTTTCACCTGGGCCTTGGTCAGGGGCATGTCGAGGTGGTCGGCGATGGCCTGGGCGAGTTGCCGGTTCGAGTTGCCAGCGAGCAGCTTCATCCGGTCATCCTTTCGCCGTCATCGGACCGCCAATGACGTCTGTTCCGTACAGCCGCGCTCTTTAGCAGCGAGTCGGCACGTATCAAGCCGTGATTGCCCTTATCGGCGCATGGCGCGTTGCGTTGGCCGATGTTAGAGAACGCGGTCTTGATACCCGGGGGCGCCTGCCGGCGGTCCGGGCGGCGTGTGATGAGGTTCCAGGTTGCCGACTTCCTTCCAGTCTTCGTCCGTTCTGCGCCGGGGCGGCGTTCTCCTGATGGCGGCGGCCGTGGTGCTGACGATGTCGGCCTGCGCCGGTCGTTCGAACCGCCCGCGTCTGGCGTATGAGGAGCGCCCGGTCGAGCTGCTCTACAACACCGGCTACGAGCGGCTTCAGCGTCACCGCTGGGCCGACGCGGTGGACTATTTCCAGGAAGTCGAGCGTCAGCACCCGTATTCGGAATGGTCGCGTCGCGCGATCCTGATGCAGATCTACGCCTACTACCAGAACGGCAATTACGAGGAATCGATCGCTGCGGCGGACCGGTTCATCCAGTTGTTCCCGGGCAGCCCGTCGGCCGCCTACGCCTTCTACATGCGCGCCACCTGCCACTTCGAGCAGATCGTGGACGTGGGCCGCGACCAGAACCAGGCCGAACAGGCCCTGACCGGCCTGCGCGACGTCGCCCGTCGCTATCCGGGGTCGTCCTACGCCACCGACGCGGTCGTGAAGATCGACATGGTCAACGACCAGCTGGCCGGCAAGGAAATGAACATCGGCCGCTACTACCAGCGCGCCAACCAGCCGCTGGCCGCCATCGGTCGCTACAAGACCGTCATCGACAACCAGGACTTCCAGCGCACCTCGCACACCCCGGAAGCTCTGTACCGTCTGGTCGAGGTCTATCTGACGCTCGGCCTCAAGGACGAGGCGGAGCGCAACGGCGCGGTGCTCGGCTACAACTATCCGGGCAGCCCCTGGTACGCGGAGGCCTACGCCCTGCTGACCGAGGAAGGCAGCCAGCCGGAAACCGCCCCGACCGCCCAGCGCGAAAGCTGGCTGCGCCGGATCATTCCGGGCTAACCGTTCCCGGCCTGTTCTGGTCTAAGGTGTCGGCGATGCCGAATCGTTGCGACCCATGCTGACCAGTCTTTCGATCCGCGACGTGGTGCTGGTCGACGCCCTCGATCTGGAGGTCGACGAAGGCCTGACCGTGCTGACCGGGGAAACCGGGGCCGGCAAGTCGATAATCCTCGACGCCCTCGGTCTGGCCCTCGGCGGGCGAGGGGAGGCGGGTCTGGTCCGCACCGGCGCCAAACAGGCCGTGGCCACCGCCGTCTTCACCGCGCCGGATGACGAGGACCTGCTGGAGCTGATGCGGGAGAAGGGCTTCGAGATCGCGCCGGGCGAGGACCTGATCCTGCGCCGTATCGTCTCCGCCGACGGCCGCAGTCGCGCCTTCGTCAACGACCAGACCGCCGGGGTCGCCGCCCTGCGCGAGATCGGCGCGCGTCTGGTCGAGGTGCACGGCCAGCACGAGACCGTGGGCCTGCTGGACTGGAAGACCCACCGCGCCCTGCTCGACGCCTACGGCGGCCTGTCGCCGCAGCTGGGCGGGGTCGCCGCCGCGTCGGACAGGTTGAAGGCCGCCGAGGCGAACCTGCAGGCCCTGCGGGACGCCGCCGCGGACGCCGCCGCCCGCGCCGAAGAGATTTCGCTGAACCTCGGCGAACTCGACGACCTCGACCCGCGCGAGGACGAGGAGACCGAACTGGCCGGGGAACGCGCCGTGCTGGGCGCGGCGGAGAAGGCGGTCGCCGACCTGTCCGACGCCCGCATCAACCTGGGCGGCGACAAGCTGAGCCAGAGGCTGTCGGCCGCCTTGCGCGCCGTCGAACACGCTCGTCAGCGCGCGACCCAGGCCGGGGTCGAGGCCGACCACCCGGTGCTGGTCCGCCTGACCAGCGCCGCCGAGGCCATCGACCGCACCATGGTCGAGGCCGCCGAAGCGATCGCCGAAGTCGACGCCGCCGCCGCCGCCTTCGACTTCGAACCGGGCCGTCTGGACAAGGCCGAGGAGCGGCTGTTCGCGCTCCGCGCCGCCGCCCGCAAGCTGAACACCACGGTCCACGCCCTGCCGGCCCTGCGCATCGCCCTGCGAGAGCAACTGCGCCTGATCGAGGACGGGGAGGAGGCTCTGACCGCCGCCGCCCGCGACGCTGCCGTGGCGCGCGAGGCCTATGACGTCGCCGCGTCCCTGCTCAGCTCCGCCCGCGAGGCCGCCGCCGACCGGCTGGCCAAGGCTGTGATGGAGGAACTTGGCCCGCTGAAACTGGACCGCGCCCGGTTCCGTGTAGCGCTGGAGCCTGTTGCCGAGGGCCGGCGAGGCCCCCTCGGCGTCGAGACGGCCCGCTTCGAGATCGCCACCAACGCCGGCACGCCGTTCGGGCCTCTGGACGCCATCGCCTCGGGCGGCGAACTGGCCCGCTTCGCCCTGGCCATGAAGGCGGCTCTGGCGGGCCGCGAGGACCAGCGTCAGCCGGTCATGATCTTCGACGAGGTCGATCAGGGCGTCGGCGGCGCTGTGGCCGAGGCCGTCGGCCAGCGACTGAAACGCCTGTCTAACGGGGCCCAGGTCCTGGTCGTAACCCACAGCCCCCAGGTCGCCGCGCGCGGACACGCCCACTGGAAGGTCCGGAAAGCCGACGTCTCGGGCGTCACCACCACCACCGTCGACGCTCTGGACGACACGGCCCGCCAGGAGGAGATCGCCCGCATGCTGTCGGGCGCCACGGTGACCGAGGAAGCCCGCGCCGCGGCCCGTGCCCTGATCGGCTAGGCCTGTCGCATCGACGAACCTGAAACGCGTGCTAGGCTCCCTTTCGTAATCGGGAGTTGTCCATGTCGTTCGCCGCCCTCGCCGTCGCCCTGAGCCTGATCGGCGCGCCCCAGCAGACGACGCCCGCCCAGGAAGAGTCCCGCGTCGGCGACATTGAGGTCGTCGGCGGGCGTACCCTGCGCGAGGCCATCGACGTCTTCACCGACACGGTCGTCGCCCCGCCGTTCGGAGAGAACCCCGCCCGCTGGCGCCACCGCATCTGCGTCGGTGCGGTCAATTTCCAGCGCGAGGCGGCCCAGGCCTTGATCGACCGGGTCTCCCAGGTGGCGCTCGACCTCGGCCTCGAGATCGGCGAGCCCGGCTGCAAGGCCGGCATCCTGATCGTCGGCGCCGATGACGGCTCGGCCATGGCCTCCGCAATGGTCGCCTATCGGCCGGCGGTCTTCCGGCCCGGCTATTCGGGCGCCGCGCGCAGCACCCTGCAACTGGCCCGCTTCCGCGAGCGGGAGGCGCCCGTCCGCTGGTGGCACGTCGCTCTTCCCGTGATCGGCGACACCGGGGTCCCCGCCGTCCGCATGCCCGGCGGAGATCCGCCCCTGATCCCCGGCGGCAGACCGAGGTCCGCAACGACCTCGGCCGGGCCATCATCATCGTCGACGTCACCCGGGTCGGGGAGGTCAGCTTCCAGCAGCTGGCCGACTACGTCTCCATGGCCGCCTTCGCCCAGATCGATCCCGACGCGGACATGAGCGCCTTCCCCTCCATCCTGAACGTGTTCCACGATCCGGGCGTCGCCGCCGGTCTGACCGACTGGGACATGGCCTATCTGAGCGGCCTCTATGGCGCGGAGCTGAACCGCCGCAGCCCCAGCCATACGGCCGGCGCCATCGGCAACCTCATGG
>CAMLNY010000179.1 GCA_946481405.1 uncultured Brevundimonas sp.
ATGCAGCCCCACGCTCGCGTCGTTGGGCAACGTCATGCCCGCGGCCGCCGTCCGTCTGGAACTTGTCTTCAGCCGTCCCGAGACCACGCTGGGCGTCACGCGCGGGGCCGCGCGGCTGCTGGCCGACATGGGCTATGCACCGCTGCTGGAAGTGACCCTGCCGAACGGACGACGCGCCGACGTCATGGCCCTGGGGCGCAAGGGCGATATCATCATCGTCGAGGTGAAGTCGGGGATCGAGGACTATCGCGTCGATCGCAAATGGCCGGAGTACGCGCCGTTCTGCGACGCCTTCTTCTTCGCCGTTGCGCCTGAGTTTCCGAAAGGCGTCTTGCCCGACGAGCCGGGCCTGATCGTGTCGGATCAGTTCGGCGGGGCGGTGGTCAGGGATCCGCCGGTGCTGCCTCTGGCGCCCGCGCGGCGGAAGGCGTTGACGATCGCCTTTGGACGGCTGGCCGCGCTGAGGACGCTGCGTGAATAGCGCTCAAGCCGCGAGCGACCGCGTCGCGAGCATGGTGCCACAAGGATGCAGATCGGCGGAGCCTATCTGGGCGCGCGCTTGGCCAGAATTCGCTGGAGCGTGCGGCGGTGCATGCCCAGACGGCGCGCCGTTTCCGAGACATTGTGGTCGCAGAGTTCGTAGACGCGCTGGATATGCTCCCACCGCACCCGGTCGGCGCTCATGGGGTTTTCGGGCGGTTCGGGCGCCTCGCCGGTGGCGAGCAAGGCCTTGACCACGTCGTCGGCGTCGGCGGGCTTGGACAGGTAGTCGACGGCCCCGGCCTTGACCGCCGCGACGGCCGTGGCGATGGCGCCGTAGCCGGTCAGCATGACGATGCGGGCGTCGTCGCGGCGCTCTCGGATGGCCTCGACGATCTTCAGGCCGTTGCCGTCCTCGAGCCGCATGTCCAGCACGGCGAAGGCCGGCTGGTGAGTGCGCAGGATGTCGGTCGCCTCGCCGACCGATCCGGCCGTGGTCACCTCGAAGCCGCGCGCCTCCAGCGCCCGACCCATGCGGGTGCGCAGGGCCTGATCGTCGTCCAGCAGGAACAGGGAGCGGTCCTGAAGCCCGGCGATGCGGTCTTCCAGATTGGCGGTCGTGGTCGGCATGGCGATGTGGTCTCCTGTCCCCAAGTCGGCTTCCCGGCGGCCCGGGTCAACCCGTGCGGCGAAGGAGCGCAGGCGTCACGCCGCCAGTTCCAGGGCGCGACGATCCCAACGGACGGTGACGCGGGCCCCGCGATTGCCGCCCGGTCCGCCCTCTCCGTGGCCGACCACGACCTTGCCGCCCGTGCGTTCCAGCAGGGTCCGGGCGATGAAGAAGCCCAGACCCATGCCGCCCTGACTGGGGATTTCGGGCTCCGGTTCGGCAGGCGGCGTCTTGCCTCGCCGCGTCGGCCGGGCGGCGGAGGCGGCGGCGGCCAGCTGGGTCGACAGGGCCCGTCGCGACTTGGCGTGCGGGCGGCTGGTCACATAGGGCTCGCCCAGACGCGGCAGGATTTCGGGAGCGAAGCCGGGGCCGTCGTCCTGCACCTCCACCGTGATCCAGTCGTCGTCGGCGGTTGCGCGCACCTGCACCGAGGAGGCGGCGAAGTCGGCGGCGTTCTCGACCAGCGCCGAAAGACCGTGGACGACCTCGGCCAGCCGTTTGACGCGCGGCTCGTCCATCCCCTTGGGCGTATTCACGCCGACGCTGATGTCGAGGTCGAAACCCAGATGTGGATCGACCACTTCGTTCAGCAGGGCCTTCAGTCCGATCTCGGTATAGAGGGGGTCGCCATCCTCGGGACGCTGGGACAGCCGCTTCAGGATTTCGCGGCAACGATCGGCCTGTTGCAGCATCAGCCGGGCGTCCTCGGCGATCGGACCGTCGGGCGGGGAGGCGCGCAGCAGCTCCTTGGCCACGACCTGGATGGTGGCGAGCGGCGTGCCCAGTTCGTGCGCGGCGGCGGCGGCCAGACCGCCGAGCGCCGCCAGCCTCTGTTCGCGCTGAAGTACGTCTTGTGTCGTCGCCAGCGCCAGCTCGAGCTTCTCGGCGTCCGCGGCCACCCGCCAGGCATAGGCGGCGGTGAAGACCACCCCGGTGGCGAGGGCCAGGGCGATGCCGAACTTGTAGAGCACCGGCAGGTCGATATCGGCCCCGTGCTGCCACGGAAGGGGCATGGACCAGAAATACATCCCCGTAGTCGAAGCCAGCACCATCAGGCCCAGCACCAGAGCCTGACGCCCTGGCAGGGAGGCGGCGGCGACCGTCACCGGCGCCACCAGCAGCAGGCAGAAGGGGTTCTCAAGCCCGCCGGTGAAGGCCAGCAGCGCCGAGAGCTGGAGAATGTCGAAACCCAGATGGATGCCCGTCTGGCGACCGTCGGGCAGGCGGCTCTCCACCTTCTGCAGCCGGCCCATGGCCAGAAGGTTCACGATCACGCTGGCCAGAATGACCAGCAGGCACTGCCAGCGCGGCAGTGGGAAGTGGAACATGGTGTCGAGCACGATCAGGGTCGCGGTCTGGCCCACGATCGCCAGCCACCGGAGGATGATCAGGGTCCGCAACGACAGGCCCCGGCTGCGGCGCGGCAGGCTGGACCAGCTTGGCGCCGCAGCCGGGAACTGCGACACGGGGTCGTCGGTGACGGGACGGACTTCGCTCTGGCTCACACCCCGTCTATAGACGCCTCGCGCGCCAAAGTCGGCCCGGAGAGACATGATGCCACGCCGTTCCGTCCTGCTGTTCGCCGGCGCCTGTATCGCCATCGCCGCCGCGCTGGCGACGGTCACCGTGGTCGTGGTCAAGGGCCGCGAACGGGCCGATGCAGTGGCGGAGGGAACGCTCAGCGGCCAGCCGGCCGTCGGCGGCCCGTTCCAGCTGGTCAATCAGGACGGCCAGCCGGTCGACCAGACGATCCTGAACGGCAAGTGGAGCCTGGTCTTCTTCGGCTTCACCTACTGTCCCGACTATTGCCCGACGACCCTGACCTCGCTGGAGGCGACGCGTCAGCTGCTGGGCGCCGAGGCCAACGACCTGCAGATCGTCTTCGTCTCGGTAGATCCGGAACGCGACACCCCCGAGGCGCTGAAGACCTATCTTTCCTCTGACGGCTTCCCGCCGGGCGTCATCGGCCTGACCGGGACGCCGGAGCAGATCGCGGCGGCGGCCAACGTCTACCGGGCCTACTACCAGAAGGTCGGAGAGGGCGACGACTACGTCATGAACCACTCCCTGACCGTCTATCTGATGGGCCCGGACGGCCAGTTCCGTTCGGCGCTGGGGCACGATCTGGGGCCGGAACGGTCGGCCCAATTGATCCGGCGGGTCAAGGCGCGCGGCTGACGACGGGGCCCGGAGAGCACGGGTCCGTAACCGTTTTCGGTTATCACCGATAATCGTTTTGCCTTCCGGGGCGTTCTATGGGCCAATCCTCGTCTTCCCGGCGGGGGCCGACCACAGGATTCCATGCTCTACGCACTTCACGAGCTCGCCTATCAATCGGCGCAGCCTTTCCGGATCGGGGCGCAGTTCGCCCGCAAATTCTGGACCTCACCCTACAATCCCGCCTCCCAGACTGCGATCGGGCGCACCGCCTACGCCTCGGCCGAGTTGTTCGAGAGCGTCACGCGCCGCTACGGCAAGCCGGCCTGGGGGCTGGAGGTCGTCACGATCAACAACCAGCCGGTCCGCACGACCGAACAGGTGATCTGGCAGAGCCCGTGGGTCCGGCTGGTGCGATTCGCGCGCAATGTCGGCGACCTGAAGCGGGCCAGGAAGTCGGTCGCGGCGCCCGCCGTCCTGATCGTCGCCCCCCTGAGCGGCCACTACGCCACCCTGCTGCGCGGCACGGTTGAGACCTTCCTTCAGGACCACGACGTCTATGTCACCGACTGGGTCAACGCCCGTCAGGTGCCGATGCTGGAAGGCCGGTTCGACTTCCACGACTATATCGACCACGTCCGCACCATGCTGGCCCAGATCGGCCCGCGCGCCCACGTCGTCGGCGTCTGCCAGCCCGGACCGCCGGTGCTGGCCGCCGCGGCTGTGATGGCGGCGGAGAACGATCCGAACCGTCCGGCGTCCATGACCTTCATGGGTTCGCCGATCGACGCGCGCTTGTCGCCGACGGTGACAAACCAGCTGGCGGAGGAGAAGCCCTTCACCTGGTTCAAGTCGAACATGATCCACAACGTGCCTTGGCCCTATCCAGGCTTCGGCCGGGCGGTCTATCCGGGCTTCGTGCAGCTCTACAGCTTCATGTCGATGAACGAGCAGCGCCACACCGACGCCCACTGGGACTATTTCAAGAGCCTGGTCGCCGGCGACGGCGACGGGGTCGAGAAACACGAGGAATTCTACGACGAGTATCTGTCGGTCCTCGATCTGACCGAAGAGTTCTACCTCCAGACCATCGACATCGTCTTCCAGTCGCACCTCCTGCCGCGCGGCCTGCTGGAGCATCGCGGCGAACGGGTCGATCTGACGAAGATCACCGACATCGGCCTGATGACCGTCGAGGGCGAG
>CAMLNY010000180.1 GCA_946481405.1 uncultured Brevundimonas sp.
GACCAAGGCGACCACTTGGCGAAGGCCGCCGCGCGGGCGGGCCTGGACCTCGCCGAGCTGGACGCCGTCGCCACCGCGGAGGGCGAACGGCTGGAGGCGGCCGTGGCCGCTTCGCTCGACGCGGACCCGGCCCTCATCACCGTCTTCGTCCGTGACCGGATCGGCCCGGTGCGGACACCGAAGAAGCTGCACATCCTCCCCGACCTGCCCCGCAACCCCGTCGGCAAGGTGGTGCGCGACGACGTTCGCGCCCTTTGCCGAACTACTCAATCCCGACCGCTGGAGCTGGCCCGATGATCGTGATCCCCAAGGACCGCATCAAGGAGATGAAATCGAAGGGCTGGTGGGGCGACACGACGCTCGACGACCTGTTCCGGAAGCACGTCGCGGCCCATCCGGACACGGAGGCCCTGGTCGATCCGCTGAACGCGGCCGATGTCGTCGGCGGCCAGCCCGACCGCCTGACCTGGCAGGAGACGGCCCATGCCGTCGACCGCCTGACCGCCGTCCTCGTCGCCCACGGCATCCGCAAGGATCAGGTCGTCGTCATCCAGTTGCCCAACATCGCCGAGCTGACGATCGCCTATCTGGCCTGCGTGCGTCTCGGTGTCATCGCCAGCCCGGCGCCGGTCCAGTACCGCGAGAGCGAACTGGCCTACATCATCGACAAGACCGACGCGGTCGCCGCCATCACCGCCGACCGGATCGGGAAGCAGATGCACGGCGAGATGATCGTCGGGCTGAAGGGCCGGTGCCCGACGCTGAAGACCGTCTTCGTCCTCGGCGAGACCTGTCCGGCCGGCGCGCTCGACCTCGAACCCCTGATGGACGGGGTCACGGGCAAGCAACATCGCGCGGCGCAGAAGACGGCGAAGGACGCGCGCGTCACCGCCGACGACATCGTCACCATCTGCTGGACCTCCGGCACCGAGGCCCAGCCCAAGGGGGTGCCGCGCAGTCACAACGAATGGATCATCATGGGCGCCGGCGTCATCGACGCGGCGGATCTGGAGCCCGGCGCGCGGCTGTTGAACCCGTTCCCGATGGTGAACATGGCCGGCATCTCCACCGCCTTCGTCGGCTGGCTCCTGCTGGGCGGGGTCCTGATCCAGCACCAGCCGTTCGACCTGCCGATCCTGCTCAAACAGATCCGCGAGGAGAGGATCGACTACACCGTGGCCCCGCCCGCCGTGCTGAACTTGCTCTTGCAGAATGAAGCGTTGCTGGAAGGCATCGACTTCAAGCGGCTGAAGTCCATCGGCTCGGGCTCGGCGCCCCTGTCGGAGTGGATGGTGCGGACCTTCCACGAGAAGCACGGCGTGCAGATCGTGAACTATTTCGGCTCCAACGAGGGCGCCTCCTTCCCCAGCGCCTTGAAGGACATTCCCGACGCCGCCGAGCGCGCCAGCCTGTTCCCGCGCCTGGGCGACGGGTTCAAATGGAACTGCATGCTCCACGACCGGATCTTCACCCGGATCGTCGATCCGGAGACGGAAGAAGTCATCACCGAGGCGGGCAAGCCGGGCGAACTCAGGGTCAAGGGGGCGACCATCTTCTCCGGCTACTGGCGCGCGCCGGAAATCAATGCCCGGGCCTTCGACAAGGACGGCTGGTTCCGCACGGGCGACCTGTTCGAACTGGCCGGCGACCGGCTGCAGTTCATCAAGTTCGTCGGCCGGCTGAAGGACATCGTCATCCGCGGCGGGATGAACATCTCGTCCGAGGAGATCGAGAACCATCTCGTCGCCCATCCGGCCGTCGCCGAGGCCGCCGTGGTCGGCGCGCCGGACCCCAACCTCGGGGAACGCCTCGCCGCCTTCGTCGTCTTCCGTCCCGGCCAGACCGCGACGATCGAAGAGATCAACCGCTTCCTGACCGCCGAACGTCAGGTCGCCGTCTACAAGCAGATCGAACGGCTGGAGACGCTGGACGCCCTGCCCCGCAATCCGGTGGGCAAGGTGCTGAAACGCGACCTGCGCGCCGCCTTCAACGAGACCGTACCCGCATGACCGCCGCCTTCGACATGCTTCGCCTGCCCGTCTTCGCGGCGCCGATGTTCCTGATTTCGGGGCCGGAGATGGTCATCGCCTCCTGCAAGGCGGGGATCGGCGGGGCCTTCCCGACGACCAACTGCCGCACGGTCGAGGACCTCGACGCCTGGATGGGCCAGATCACCGATGCGGTGACGCCCGGCGACGCGCCGTGGATCGCCAACCTGATCACCCACTCCACCAACGCGCGCCTGCCCGAGGACCTGCGTCTGGTGGCCGAATACAAGCCGCCGGTCGTGATCACGGCGCTGGGCTCGCCCAGGCCGGTGATGGAGACGGTGAAGTCTTACGGCGGTCTGGTCTTCGCCGACGTCGTGTCGATGACCCTGGCGAAGAAGGCGGCGGACGCCGGTGTCGACGGGCTGGCCTGCGTCAGCGCGGGCGCGGGCGGGCACACCGGACACCTGTCGCCCTTCGCCTTCATCTCGGCGGTGCGTGAGTTCTTCGACGGCTATATAGCGGTCGGCGGCGGGATCGGCGATGGGGCGGGGATCGCGGGCGCCGTCGCGGCCGGGGCGGACTTCGTCTACATGGGCACCCGTTTCCTGGCGACGACCGAGAGCATGGCCCAGCCGGCCTACAAACAGATGGTCATCGACTCGGGGCCGGATGATCTGGTGGTGTCGAGTTCGGTCACGGGAACGGACGCGTCCTGGCTGAAGGCCTCGCTCAGGGCCGCCGGTCAGGACCCGGACAATCTGGGCGGCCCGGCCGAACGCAACTACGCCTCCGGCGGCGACAACAAGCGCTGGCGCGATATCTGGGCCGCTGGTCAGGGACTGGAATCGGTCAAGTCCGTGGAGCCGATCGCCGACGTGGTCGGCCAGCTGGAGCGGGAATATCTCGCCGCGCTCGACCGCTTCGCCAGGAAGACCGCCAAACGGCCGGCCCTGCGCGGGGCGGCGTGAGCGAACCCGTCCGGTTCAAGCTCGACCCCACCGTCGACGGGCTGGAGCTGGTCCGACGGTGGATGGATGCGGGGCTGGAGGTCGGCGGCTTCCTGAAGCGGCTGAGGGCCCGACCGGTCGAGGCGCGCGAAGGGTTCGTGCGCTTCACCCTGGAGGTCGACGCCGGGCACCTGAACCTCATGGGGATCGTCCACGGCGGGGTCACGGCCGCCGTCGTCGACATGGCCGGGGCCTCGGCGGTGATGACGATCCTCAAGCCCGGCCAGAGGCTGGCCACCACCGACCTGACGATGCGCTTTCTGAACGCCGCGCCCGGCGACGCGGTGAGGCTGGACGCGACGGCAACCCTGACCTGGCGCGACGACCGCAAGGCGGTCGTGTCGGTCGAGGTGGTCACCGACACCGGCGTGATGGTGGCGCAAGGGTCGGTGGGGGTGGCGATCCGGTCGCCCAGATAAGCGAGCGGCCTAGACTCCCACCACCAGACTGACCGTCGTGGTCGTCGACCCGCCGATGTTCAGCGTCTGGACCGTCTTCGCCCCCTCGACCTGATAGGCCCCCGCCGTCCCGGTCGTCTGTTTGAAGGCGTCCAGCGCCATCCGCACGCCGGTCGCCCCGACTGGATGTCCCAGACCGATCAGGCCGCCCGACGGATTGATCGGCAGCTTGCCGCCCAGCTCGATGTCCCCGGCCTCGACCGCCTTCCAGCTCTCCCCCGGCGCGGTCAGGCCCAGATGGTCGATGGCCATGTATTCGGTCATCGAGAAACAGTCGTGCGTCTCCACCGCATCGATGCCCGACAGGTCGAGGCCAGCGCGGGCGCGGGCGTCGTCGATGGCGCGCTTCACCTGCGGAAAGACGTAATCCTGGCCCTCGCTGGCCTTGATCTTCCGCCCGTAATCGATGGGCGCGCAGCGGTGGCCCCAGCCCTTGATGCGGGGGAGGCTCCCCAGCGGAATGCCGCGCTTCTTAGCATACTCCGCCGCCCGTTCCGGCGAGGCGAGGATGATGGCGGCGGCGCCGTCGGTGACCTGACCGCAGTCGGTCTTGCGCACCCGCCCCTCGATGACGGGATTGGCCTCGTCGTCGTCGGTGAAGCTGGCGTTGGAGAAGCTGTAGTTCCGCGTCTGGGCGTTCGGGTTCAGCTTCGCATTGGCGAAATTGATCTGGGCGATCCGGCGCAGGTGGCGCTCATCGATGCCGTAACGGCGATCATACTCCTCGGTCAGATCCGAGAAGGCGCGCGGCCAGGGATAGGTGGCGTCCAGATATTCGTGCCCGGCCCAGGCGGCGGTGCCCAGATGCTCGGCCGCGGTCACGCCCGGTACGTTTCGCATCATCTCCAGACCCAGCACCATGGCCGTGCCGTACCGCCCGCTCTCGATGTACGACGAGGCGCAGCACGTCGACTACGTCTACAGCCTGCTGCAGGGCTACGAGGAGCCGCCGGCCGGCGAGGAGGGGCTGGAGGGGCTGTACTACAACGCCTACTTCCCCAACCACTGGATCGCCATGCCGCCGCCGCTGTTCGACGAAGGAGTCGCGTA
>CAMLNY010000181.1 GCA_946481405.1 uncultured Brevundimonas sp.
ACCGCTACGACGTGGTCGTGGTGGGGGGCGGGCACAACGCGCTCGTGGCGGCCGGGCTGATCCTCGGACCTTCGGCGCTGGGCGTCGTGCGCGAACCGGAGACCATGCTGCACGTCGCCGAGATCGGCATCGTGCTGTTCCTGTTCATCATCGGTCTGGAGATGAGACCGGCTCGCCTCTGGAGCCTGAGAAAGGAAATCTTCGGGCTGGGCGCGGTCCAGGTCCTGACCTGCGCCGCCCTTCTGACCGGCGCGGCGCTCTTGGCCGGACTGCCCTGGTACGCGGCCGTGATCGCCGGTTTCGGCTTCGCCCTCTCCTCCACGGCGATCGTGATGCAGCTGCTCGACGAGCGGAACGAACAGTCCGAGCCCGCGGGCCAGCGGGTGGTGTCCGTGCTTCTGTTCGAGGACATCTCGATCGTGCCCTTGCTGGCCATGGTCGCGACCTTGGCCGGCGTCTACGGAACGGCGGTCGAGACGGCCCAGCCGGTGTGGATCACGATCGGCATCGCCGTCGCCGCCGTGGCCGGGGTCTATGTCGCCGGGCGTTGGCTGGTGAACCCGCTGTTCCGCCTTCTGGCGCGCTATGGCGGGCGCGAGGTCATGACGATGGCGGCCCTCGTGGTCGTGCTCGGAGCGGCGTTCGCGGTCAGCCTGGGCGGCCTGTCCATGGCCATGGGCGCCTTCCTGGCCGGCGTCCTTCTGTCGGAGTCGACCTTCCGCCATCAGCTCGAGGCCGATGTGGAGCCGTTCAGGGGCATCCTGCTGGGCCTGTTCTTCCTCGCCATCGGCATGTCCCTCGACCTTGCCGTCGTCGCGCGGGACTGGGTCTGGGTGCTGGGCGGGGTGGCGGTCTTCTCCGCCTTGAAGATGATCGCCGTCTACACGATCGCCCGGCTGAAACAGGGCCACGGTGAGGGGCTTCTGCGCGCCGCCCTGATGGGCGAGGGCGGCGAGTTCGCCTTCGTCCTCTATGCGACGGCCGCCGCGGCGGGCCTGTTCGATCCCCGGACGGCGGCCATCCTGTCGGCGATCGTGATCCTGTCCATGGCGGTGACGCCGCTGCGGCTGCTGATCGCCGACAGGTTCCGGCCAAAGGATGTGCTGGATCCCGACAAGATCGACGGCATCGACCGGGCGGCCGACCTGCGCGAACGTGTTCTGGTCATCGGCTTCGGCCGCTTCGCCCAGGTCGTCTGTCAGCCGCTGCTGGCGCGCGACGTCGACGTGTCCATCATCGACATGGACGTGGAGATGATCCAGGCGGCCGGAAACTTCGGCTTCAAGATCTACTATGG
Source organism: uncultured Brevundimonas sp. (assembly GCA_946481405.1). Next base: position 1,298 of record CAMLNY010000181.1, read on the forward strand.
CGACGGGTCGCGGCTGGACGTGCTGCGTGCGTCGGGGGCCGAGACGGCCGAGACCATCCTCGTCTGCGTCGACAAGCCCGAGGTCGCCGACCGGATCGTGGAACTGGTCAAGGCCGAGTTCCCCCTGACCAAGCTGTTCGTCCGGGCCTACGACCGGGGCCACTCGATCCGGCTCATCAATGCGGGGGTGGAGTTCCACATCCGCGAGACCTTCGAAAGCGCCCTGGCCTTCTCGGAGCATGTGCTGAAGGACCTCGGCTTCCCGGAAGACGTGGCCCGCGAGACGATCGAGGACGTGCGTCGCCGCGACGAGGAACGGCTGGTGCTCCAGGTCACCGGCGGCCTGCAGGCGGGCCGCAACCTGTGGCGCAACAATACGACGACGCCGCAGCCCGAGCCCTATGTGAAGCCGCGCCGGGAGGCCCGGGCCCTGAACGAGGACGCGGCCGAGGTCATGGTCGCCGAGGACGAGGAACGGCAGCAGGAAGAGGCGTAGCCGCCTCTACGGTCGAACCACGATCCAGTCGTCGCCCTCGCGCCGCGCCGTCCACAGCTCGCCGTCCCAGTCCTGAAAGTTCAGGATGGTGTCCGGATGCGATCGTCCCGCGCCCACGGGGATGTGGAAGAAGCTCCGGCGATATGCGCTCCACGACGCCTGCCAACACGTCCCGTCCCATGTGCGGTAGCGCATGATGTTGTCTTCGTGCGTTTCTCCCGCTTCGGAGGTGTGCACGAAAGCGTCGCCATCCAGGGCGACGCGCCAGCGGGAGCTGTCGCAGGTGACGTAGGGGATGTCGCTGACCACCCGCTCCTGCGCCGCCGCGGGCGTCGCGCCCGCCCCGAACAGGCCCAGAGCCAGGCCGATCCCCGCGCCATATCCAACCATCGATCGCCCTCCCCGGATGAAGCGTGACCGTAGAAGACTGCCTCCGCTGCGGCGGTTCGGCAACAGTCGTTGGCCGATCGCCTCGACCGCCTGAAAGGTGAGGAACAGCTTGGCTTCCGGCGCCATTGTGACGGTTGGAAGAGGACTCCGATGGCTCCCAAGAAACCGACCAAGCCCGACCTGCGTCTCGTCGCCGAGGCCGAGGTCTATGAACTGATGAAGGCCCCGGAAACGACGGCGGAACGGGTGAAACGGCTGCAGATGGAAGCGCGCGCGCTGGCCATCGAGGAGGTCGAGGAGCTGGAGCGTCGTCTCATGGGCGCGGCCGAGCTGGCCAGGGCGATCGCTTCCGGCGGCGACGCCTATCCGGTCGGCGCCCGCGAGATCGCCTCGCGTCTGGCCGAGGACCTGCCTGCCAAGGCCGAGACTATCAAGGCGATCGTGTCGCGCCTGCCGTGACTCCGTCGCGGGCATAAAGCTTCGCCCGGAGCCGGTTGGCGAGCCGGAACACCAGCACCGCCAGCACGATCATCAGGATCGGAACCAGGATGGGCGCAAGGAACGCCAGGATCACGGTGAAGAAGCTCAGCACGTCCTCGATGAAGGACAGGATGGGATTGCCGACGCCGCCCGTCGCGGCCGTGGAGGTCAGCCGCGCGCCCCCCTGCGCCGCATTGAAGGCGAAGGCGGTCGGAGCGCCGACGATCACCCCGGCGATGGCGGCCGTGGTCGGGTCCAGCCCCGCGAACACACTGCCCGCCGCGATCGCGCCGGCCACCGGCCGGGTGAAGGCGCCCATGACGTTCAGGCCGTGATCGACGACGGGAATCTTGTCGCCCGCGAACTCGACGACGGCGGCCACGCCCAGCGCCGCGATGGCAGGCCAGTCGGCCAGCCAGCTCATCTGGTCGTTCAGCTCGATCCCGAACAGGCGGAACTTCACCGCCAGCGCCAGCATCAACAGCGGCAGAAAGGTCCGCAGACCCGTCGCCGACGCGAGCCCCAGCCCCAGCAAGGCGGGCAGGACCCACACCTGAAACGGCCCGGCCACCGCGCCGACGCCGTCGCGCATGCCCTGAAGATCGAAGCCGTCCATCCGCCGCTCCCTCTGGTCGAACGACATAATGCCCCGGAACCGCCCCGGGGTCCGCCGGTTTCGGAAAGGAGTTTAAGGAGAGTTCCGATGGACGACCGCTTCGCCCCCCGTGCCGAACAGACCGCCGACCACGAGCGCGAGATCCAGGCCGGCATCGACGCAAAAGCCAAAGACGACGGCGGCAAGAAGAAGGACGAGGGCGCGGTTCAGGCCGGCGCGCGGAAATACCCCGAGCCGCCCCTGCCGCAACAGCATCAGACCAAGCCGGGCGACGAGGCGGCGCTCGATCCGGCGCCCATGTACGACGCCCCCTTCTGGAAGGGTTCGGGCAAGCTGGAAGGGTTCGCGGCGCTCATCACCGGCGGCGATTCCGGCATCGGCCGCGGGGTCGCGGTCCTGTTTGCGCGCGAGGGCTGCGACGTCGCCATCTGCCACCTCGACGAGGAGGCCGACGCCGAGGAGACGAAGAAGGCCGTCGAGGCCGAGGGCCGCCGGGCCATCGTCCTGAAAGGCGACGTCGCCGATCCGGCCTTCTCGAAGATGGCGGTCGAGGAAACGCTGAAGGCCTTCGGCCGCATCGACGTCGTCGTACCCAACGCCGCCTTCCAGGAACATGTCATCGCGTTCGAGGACCTGACGTTTGAACATTTCGACCGGACGCTGAAGACCAATCTCTACGGCTATTTCAACCTGACCCAGGCCGCGGTCCCGCACATGAAGCCGGGCGGGTCGATCGTCATGACCGGGTCGGTCACGGGGATCATGGGCAACAAGGACCTGCTCGACTATTCGATGACCAAGGGCGGCATTCATGCCTTCGCGCGGTCGCTGGGGACCCATCTGGCCCCCCGCGGCATTCGGGTGAACGTGGTCGCCCCGGGGCCGGTCTGGACACCTCTCAATCCGGCCGACAAACAGGCCGAGGATGTCGCCCACTTCGGCGAGCAGACGGTGATGAAGCGCCCGGCCCAGCCGGAGGAGATCGCCCCCGCCTACGTCTTCCTGGCCTCGCCGCAGATGTCGAGCTTCATCACGGGCGAGGTGCTGCCGATCATCGGCGGGTATTCAGGGGGATAGGATTCAGAGGCAGCGCGGACTTTCCCGGCCGCGCTTCCTTGAAAGTCAGCCCAGCACGTCGCGCTGGGCTGGGTGGCGCTTGAACCAGGCGACGGCGTAGCCGCAGACAGGGGTCAGGGCGTGACCCTCGGCGCGGGCGTGGTCG
>CAMLNY010000182.1 GCA_946481405.1 uncultured Brevundimonas sp.
CGGTTGGCGCCGTGCAGCCCCGTGCACGCGCACTCGCCGACGGCGTACAGGCCGGGCACGCTGGCGCGCCCGTCGAGGTCGGTGGCCACCAGCACCACCCGCTGCTTGGGCGGCAGGGTCTTCAGCGTCAGGTCGTCGACCTCGATGAAGCCGCGCCCGCCCTCCCCGGCCGTCACCACGAACTCGATCCGCTCGGCGCCCCGGAAGGTGCGATCCGGGTTCGGTCCCCAGGCCCAGGATATCTGGCGCCGCTTGATGACGAACTGGGTCCAGCCGTTCGGGAAGTCGTAGCGGGTGGTCTGACGCCAGTGGACGTTCTCGGCCGAGGCGTCGGTGAACTTGACCTCGAAGGTGTTGGTCGGCCCCTCGCCGCGCACCCAGAAGCGGATCTCGTAGTTCTCCGGCGCCTCGAACGAAAGCTCGCGCGCGGCGAAGGCGTAGCCCGACCGGCCGTTGAAATCGTAGTCCAGCCGCATCGCCTCGCCGCGATGCCCCGGGACCGACGAGATGGTCGGCGGTCCAGCCCTCCAGGTCCTCGAAGGCGTCCAGCGTCCGGGTCGACTGCGCGTGCGCGGGGACGGCCAGCAACAGGGCCGCGATCAACCCGAACCACAGACGCATACTCACCCCTTCACGCTCCCGGCCAGCATGCCGCGGATGTAGAACCGCTGCAGCGCGAGGAACAGGATCAACACCGGCGCGACCGTGATCACGGCGCCGGCCATCATCAACTCCACATCCTGCACATGCTCGCGCGACAGGGCCGCCAGCGCGACCGGCAGGGTGTAGTTCGACTGGTCGGTAAGGATGATCAGCGGCCACAGGAAATCGTTCCAGCTGCCCAGGAACACGAACAGGCCCAGCGTCACCAGGATCGGCGACAGGGTCGGCAGAACGATGCGACGGAAGATCTGGCCCTCGCTCGCGCCATCCACCCGCGCGGCCTCCAGCATCTCGTCCGGAATCGACAGGGCGTACTGGCGCACCAGAAACAGGCCGAAGATCGACGCCAGCCAAGGCACCAGCGCCCCGGCATAGGTGTTCACCAGCCCCATCGACTTCAGCATCAGGAACAGCGGCAGGGTGCCGATCTGGGCCGGGATGACCAGCGCCCCGATCAGGAGCTGGAACAGCCGCTCCCGCCCCCTGAACGCCAACTTGGCGAAGGCGTAGCCGGCGGGCACAGTGAACAGCAGGGCCAGCAGCGTCGCCAGCGTGGCGAGCGCGAAGCTGTTCCACATGTACCGGCCCATGCCCTGGTTCACGAACAATGCCGAGGGCCGCACCGACGGCACCATGACCCCCATCGATCCGGTCACGGGCAAGCCCGGCACGCCGATCGCGGTCCTCGGGCGGCGGCGGGAAGACGGCGGCCTCCCCCGTCGACATGAAGCTGACCGACAGCATCCACAGCAAGGGGAACAGGACGATCAGGCCGATGACGGCAACGCCGACATTGAGCAAATGGGTGCGGAGCTTCACGTGTGCTCTCCCCCCAGCCGCCGGGACACGGCCAGCTGGACCATGGTCACCGCGAAGATGCACAGGAACAATACGAAGGCGACGGCCGAGGCGGAGCCGAGGTTCCACCATTTGAAGCCCTCCTCGTACATGAAGTAGAGCACCGTTACGGTCGACTGGGCGGGTCCCCCTTGCGTCATCACATAAGGCTCTGCGAACAGCTGGAAGAAGCCCGCCACCGAGATGATCGACACCAGAAGCAGCGTCGGCGCGATGGCCGGCAAGGTGACGTTCGTGAACCGCGCCCAGGGCCCCGCTCCGTCGATCCGCGCCGCCTCATAGAGGTCGTCCGGCACGGTCTGCAGGACCGCCAGGAAGATCAGCATGTTGTAGCCGAAGATCTTCCACACCACGAAGATCAGGATGGCCGGGATCGAGGTGTTCGGATCGCCCAGCCAGTCCACGGCCGGCAAGCCCAAACTCGTCAGCACCCAGTTGATGACGCCGTAGCGGGTGTGAAGCAGATAGTTCCACAGCACCGCCGTGGCCACGAGCGTCGTCACGTACGGCGCGAAGAACATCACCCGCCAGACCGGCCGCCACCTGATCGTCCGCGCGTTCAGGATCACGGCGGCCGCCAGCGACGCCCCGATGGCCAGCGGCACGCCCAGAACGCTGAACCAGAGGGTGTTCTTCATCGCCTGCCAGAACAGCGGATTGCTCAGCAGTCGCTCGTAGTTCTGCAAGCCCACGAACCGCATGTTGCCGAGATCGGCCAGGGCGTAGATGTCGAAATCGGTCAGACTGAGCAGCAGTGACGATACGACTGGAATGACGAAGAAGATCGCGATGGCGATCAGGGCCGGCGATACGAAACCCCAGGCCGCGCGTTCCCTGCGACTGATCATGCCGCCCGCCCCTGTTCGATCATCCAGCGGCGCTTTTCCAGGAGCCGGTCGGCGCGGCGGTCGATCTCGGCGCCGGCCTCCTGAACCGTGAACTCGCCGCGCACCATGCGCTCGGCGACGATCTGCATCTCTGTGACGATCCGCTCCCACTCGGGAACCTTCGGAACCGCCTTGGCGCGCGCCAGCTGGCTGTCGAAGGCGGCGATATAGGGGTCGGTCGCCACCTTGGGCGCGGCCCATGCGGAGCGACGGGACGGCAGGTCGCCGGAGATGATGTTGAACTCGGCCTGCACCGCCGGATCCGACAGATAGCGGACCAGCTTCCACGCCGCCTCCTGATGCGGCGAAGACCGGAATACGGCGAGCGACGAGCCGCCGGGCGCGGAGGCTCCGGGGCCGGTCGGACCCGGCACGCCCGCCGTCGTCCAGTGCGGCTGGATGTTCGCCGGCAGACGGCTCTTCATGTCGCCGATGGTCCAGGGGCCGGAGAAGTAGAAGGTGAAATAGCCCTTGGCGAACTCGTTCCAGACGTTCGAGATCTGGGCCGCCGAGGCCAGAGGCGCCAGGCCCTCGTCGAACAGGCTCTTGTAGAAGGCCAGCGCCGCCTGGAAGGACGGACTGGAGAAATTGCCGCGCGTGTCCTGATCGCGAAGCAACGGTTGATCGCCCTGTAGACCGAATGTCAGAAGCTGCTCGAACTCATTGACCGGTAACAGGATTGCGAAGTTGCCGTCGCCCGCGACGCGCTTGACCGCGTGCATTGACCGCTTCCATTCAGACCAGTCGGTCGGCATGGCGTCAAAGCCCGCGCGGGCCAGAATGTCGGTCCGGAGAAAGATCAACCGCGTGTCGACATACCAGGGCGTGGCCATGGCGCGGCCGGCGATGGCGTTGGTCTCCAGCACCGCCGGGAACTGGTTCGTCAGCAGGTCGGCCGCGGCGTCCGGCGTCGGCGACAGGGCGCCGATCGCCGCCAGTTCCGCCACCCAGGTATTGCCGATCTGGCTGACGTCCGGCAGCGAGGCCCCGGCATAGGCAGTCAGCAGCTTCTGGTGCGCCGCCGTCCACGGCTGGGGCTGGACGATGACCTTGACCCCCGGATTGGCCGCCTCGAACGCCGGCAGGATCGAGGGGACATGCGTCCCCTCGTTGCCCATGGCCCAGAAGGTCAGGCGGGTGATCCCGTCGTTCCGCCCGCAGCCCGCCAGGGAGGCTCCTGCCCCCGCCATCAGACCCAGGGCGGCGCGCCGGTCGATCATGCGTCCAGCCACCCGCCGGTGAAGCCGGCGCGTTGCAGGCCGCGCGTGATGTTCGGTTCGCCGCGCATGTGCCGCCAGACCAGATCCGACCGGCCATTCTCGATCATGATGACGATCGGCCCCTGATCGATGCCCAGATAGTCGCCGTCGATCCAGCCCACACCCGGAACGATCCGCCCGTGCTGCAGCCGCCCTTCCCGCTCCGTCAGGGTCGGGTTGAACGAGTCGAGGAAGCCCCATTGGGTATAGACCGGCGCATAGCGGGCCTTCATCGCCTTCAGGGTGGCGGTCACCTCGGCAGGCGCGAACGGATAGCTGGCCATGGCGGCCGTGGGCGCCTGCGTGCCGTCGTCCCGGTCGCCTGGGCCGCGCGCGGAGTAGCTGAAGAACTCCCGTTCGCGCGCGTCGATGACCTGTTTGAAGTCGCCCGGCCCGTCGCAGGCGGTCAGCCCCCAGATTTCGGCTGAATAGCCATCCCAGCCGCCCGGGTTATCGACGGCGTATTTGCGCTGGGCGTGAACGGCGCGGCGACGTCGAGCGCCACGACGTCGTTGAGCCACCCGGACCCGGTGCGCACGGCCAGCCGCCCGGCAATCTCCTTGCCGTCGGCCGCCTGACCGGTCATCGCGGTCTGGCCCCGCATCCAGGGGTCGCGGATGCCGCGGAAGTCCACGAACATGTGGCTGTACTGGTGACCGAAGATCGGTGCGAACTGCAGATGCCAGTCGCCCCAGCGGTCAGTCCAGCTCTGCTCGTAGCCCAGCACCCACTCGTCCCAGACGCCCGGCGACACGGGGTGCGTCGGGCTGCCGATGGCCATCAGCAGGACCAGCATGCCCTCGTTGTAGATCCACCAGTCGTGCGGG
>CAMLNY010000183.1 GCA_946481405.1 uncultured Brevundimonas sp.
CCAGCGCCTCGTGCAGCAGGCCGCGGTGCGCGGCGTCGGAGAGGTCGTCGCCGGTGACCACCGCCACGCGCGGCACGCGGGCGCCGGCTTCCCGGGCCTGCCGCTCAAGCTGGCGCTGCCGCAACTGCGGCGCGTCATGGTCGACGCGCACGACCCCGCGTTCGAGGAGCGCAAGCCCGTGACGGTGCTCGTCTGCGAGCCGTTCGGCGACCGGCCGAAGGAGCCTGCGCCGCCAAGCCGCAGGCTCTCGCGGCCGCTGCGGACCGAGGCCTCGGCGGCGTCGATGCCGCGGGCGATACGGCCGCCCGAATACAGGGTCTGGTCCACGCCGATCGAGGCGCCGACCGAATCGCTTTCGGTGATGTTGTTGCTGGGCGGGGTGTCAAAGGGGCCGGTGAAGAGGCCGTCGCCGTTCACATCGACACCCGGCGTGTTCGGTCGGTCGGTGCGCGTGTAGGTGGAGGAGCCGCTGACCGACAGGGTCGGGCGCAGGCCGGCGCGGGCCTGGGGCACCGTCTCGTCCAGGGCCCGCTGCTGGGCGCGCTGGCCCTGCAGAGTCGGATTGGTGCGATAGGCCAGGGCGATGGCTTCCTGCAGCGTCTCGGCCCAGGCCGGAGCGGCCAGAGCCGTGGTGACAGCGACCAGAGCCACGGAAGCGAGCGCGCGCGAGCGTTTGAACATGACTGTATCCCGATGGGCGTCGCTAACGGCGCCGGTATCCCTTTGCGAGCCTGATGCGTGACCGACTACGGCTACGCCAGTTAAGTTTTTTTCACGCGACCGCCAGATCAGTCCGTCGTTCTCGCGGCAATCAGAGGGCGAATGCCGGGGCCGGCGTCATTTCGGCCAGTACGGGGGGAGCAGCGTCGAACAGTTCGCGGCGCGAGACGCCCTCGCGGCCCTTCACATAGAGCACCGCCCGGCCGTTCGGGCCCGGACGCTCGACCACCGCCAGACGGCCGCCGACCCGCAGCGCCGCCAGCCAGGCCGTCGGACGAACCGCCACCGCGCCTTCGGAGATGATGATGTCCCAGTCGTCGCCCGTCGGCTCCGACAGCGGCGCAACGACGGCGCTGACGCCAGCCTCGGCCAGACCCGCCCCCACCACGTCCAGAACCGCCTGATCGGCTTCCTGCGCCGTGACGGTCAGCTTCATTTCGGCCAGAACGGCGGCGGCATACGGACCGGCGACGGCGAGCGCCGTCTCGCCCTCGCGCGCATCCAGCGCCTGGATCAGCTTGGCGACCTCGCGCACCTGCATCAGGCGACGCCCGGCGGCGATCTCGACCTCGACCTCGCCATAGGCGGCGAAGGCCTGATCCGGGGTGCAGAACCGTTCGCGCGACACGGCCATCAGGGCGGCCTGAAGGGTGCGGTCGGTGACGTCGTTCACCCGGACCTGGGAGTCCACCATGACCTTGCGAGCGGCGGCGTAGTCCATGTGACGCGGAATCCCTGAAGCGAAACGACCGGTTGGCCGGAAATCTGGCGCGCTTATAGGTCCGTGCGTCGCATGCGACAATCCGCGTTGCAGCGGCTGGAGCGATCTGATAGCGAACGCCCCTCGCGATCTGGGGGCCCTTTCGAAGAGCCCTGTGGCCTGATGGCGGAGTGGTGACGCAGAGGACTGCAAATCCTTGCACCCGGGTTCGATTCCCGGTCAGGCCTCCATCGCGATCTCATTGAGATCGCGGATGATTCTATCAGATCGGCGCCGTCATCCAGCCGATTGCGCCCGCGCCGCCGATCGCGGCCGCCACCACGGCGATCGCTACCGCAATCCGCACGTTGCGGCTCATGAAACCCAGAATACCAGCCATGTCGTCCTCCCCGGACCTCCATAGCGTCACGGAATTCGACGTTCATCAAGGTGTATGAAGCGTTAACGCGCTGAAATCACGGGAGTGTCAGCGAATCGACACGGTGCTGAGTTGATAAAGGGCCAGCGCGCTGGTCACGGCCACGTTCAGGGAGTCGAACCCGCCGGCCATGGGGATGCCCACGGTCCTCAACCGGGCCATGACCTCGGGTGGCAATCCCGGCCCCTCGGACCCGACCAGCACCGCCTTCCGCCCTCCTCCGCGGACCCCCGCCAAGGGCTCCGTCGCCCCTGGCGACAGGGCGATGACCTCGAACCGCTCCGTCTGCAGCGCCGCGACCAGCGCCTCCAGCGACGCCGCCTGCGCGCCCGGCGTCCTCAGCACCGCCCCCACAGAGACCCGGATCGACTTGCGATAAAAGGGATCGCAGCAGCGCTCGTCCCTCAGCACCGCCGCTGCGCCGAAGGCCGCCGCATTGCGGAACAGCCCGCCCATATTGTCGTGGTTGCCGATCCCGGCGCAGGCCAGGACCACACAGTCCTCTGGCAGGCCCGCCAGCGTCGCCTCCATGCTCCGCTCCACCGGCTTTTGGCCCAGAGCCAACAGTCCGCGATGCAGGGGAAAGCCCGCGATCGCATCCAGCACCGCCTGAGACGCCGCATAGACCGGCGTCTCCACCCCGGCTGCGGCGATCAGCCCCTGCTGGGCCTCCACGCGATTCGCCGCGATCAGCAGCGAGCGTGTCCGGCACAGCGACTCGCGCGACAAAAGGGTGCGGATCACCACCTCCCCCTCGGCGACGAACAGCCCCTCGCGCCCCGTCAGGTCGCGTTCGCGGATGTCGCGATAGGCCGCCACGCGGGGATCGGCGGGGTCTTCGATGAACTGAACGCTGTTGGCTGACATTTCCCGTTGCACAATCAAGAAGGCCGCTGCTATAGGCGCGCCTCCCGAGTTCCTGTTCCGCGGTAGCTCAGTGGTAGAGCAGCCGACTGTTAATCGGCTGGTCGTAGGTTCGAATCCTACCCGCGGAGCCACTCGGCGCTTTAGCCCGAAAACGAAGAAGCGATACGGCCTTTCGGCAAAGGGCGTCTCGGCGCGCCAAATTCGTCGGCGATGGCCCGGCCGCAAACCGAGGCTTCACCCATGGCTCCGCATCCCGCGACGATCGGCATCGATTTCGGCACCACCAACACCGTCGTCGCCATGGCCGGACCCGACGGCGAGGCCACGGTCGTGCGTTTCGACGCGCCCGGCGGCGACCTGACCGCCTTCCGCTCCACCCTCAGCTTCCAGCTTCACCCCGGCGCGGACGGCGCGACGCCCGAGCGCGTCGTCGAGGCCGGTCCATGGGCCATCGACGCCTATGTCGAGGATCCGCTGGAGACCCGCTTCATCCAGTCGTTCAAGACCTTCGCCGCCAGCGCCGCCTTCACCGAGACCGTCATCGACAACCGCCGCTACAGGTTCGAGGACCTGCTGGCCGCCTTCCTGTTGCGGGTCCGTCACCACGCGGACGGCGCCATGGACGACCTGCCGCCCCGCGTCATCGTCGGCCGTCCGGTGACCTTCGCCGGCGGCTCCCCGAACCCGGAACTCGCGCTGGCACGCTACGAGGCCGCCTTCGCCCGGCTGGGCTTCAGCGACATCCGCTATGCCTATGAGCCGGTCGGCGCCGCCTTCTTCTTCGCCCGCACTCTGGCCGAGCCGGCCAATGTTCTGGTCGCCGACTTCGGCGGCGGCACCAGCGACTTCTCCATCGTCCGCTTCGAGCCGTCGCCAGACGGGTTGCGCTCGACCCCTCTGGCGCGCTCCGGCGTCGGCGTGGCCGGCGACGCCTTCGACTACCGCATCATCGACCAGCTGGTGTCCCCAGAACTCGGCAAGGGCGGCAGCTACCGCAACATGGGCAAGGTCCTGCCCATCCCGCAGCGCTACTACGCCGCCTTCGCCCGCTGGGATCAGCTGGCCCTGCTGCGCGCCTCGCGCGACATGAAGGATATCCGCGCCCTCGCCCGCACGGCGCAGGAGCCGGACAAGCTCGACCGGCTGATCGAGGTGCTCGACGACAACCACGGCTACGCCCTCTATCAGGCCGTCTCCCGCCTGAAGATGGACCTGTCGCGCGACGAGGCGGCGACCTTCTCCTTCGCGGCCGGCTCCATCCGGATCGAGGCGCCTGTCGCCCGGACCGAGTTCGAGAACTGGATCGCGCCCGACCTCGCGGCCATCGAGACCGCCGTCGACGAGGCCATCGCGGCCTCGGGCCTGCCTGCGGACCAGATCGACCGCGTCTTCCTGACCGGCGGCACCTCCTTCGTCCCTGCGGTGCGCCAGATCTTCCACCGTCGTTTCGACGCCCGACATATCGAAACGGGCGGCGAGTTCGAATCGATCGCCTCGGGCCTCGCCCTGATCGGGCGGGAACCGGACCTCGACCTCTGGAGCGAGCGTCGCTGACGAGACTTCATCGCGCCCGGCGGATAGGCTCGCCGTGATGACAGAAAAGATCTCGCCCGCCCTCGCCCGCCGCATGGCCCTGGCCGCCCAGGGCTTCGGCAAACCCCATCCGACGACCGCCGGCCCGCGCCAGCTCCGCGACACGGCCCGGCGTCTGGGCGTGATCCAGATCGACAGCGTCAACGTC
>CAMLNY010000184.1 GCA_946481405.1 uncultured Brevundimonas sp.
GGGGCCATGAGGCCGGCGGGGGGCAGGGCGCGGGCGGGACGGCCGATCCCGTCGGTCGCGGCCAGGGCGGCGGCGCCGTCGCGGGCAATCTGGGCCTCGCGTCGCTGTTCCGAGGCGTTCAGGGTTCGGGGGCCGAGCGGGCCGGCGCGACCGGCGGCCTCGTTGAAACGCTCGTCGCAGAGCTGCTGTTCGGCGTTGGAGAGCCGTCCGTCCATGATGCGGCATCCACCCGCGCCGGTGCGCATCGAGCGACCGACGGCGGCGGCCATGCTCTCGGGCCGGACCTGCCAGGCGTCGTCGGCGGGCGGGGCGCCGGCGGGAGGCGCGACGCCGATGCGGGGCGCAGGAGCGCTGGGCCGGTCCTCGTCCTCCTCGCGGCGGGTCCGGTCGCTGGCGACAGTGGGGACGGTCTCGCCGATCGCCGGGGCGGCTTCGCGCAGCGGCGTGGCGGCCAGGGTCGGTTCGCGCGCGGTCTCGCCGTCCAGCAGGGGGCGAGGTTCAATGTCGATGAACAGGGGCGGCGGAGGCGCATCCTCGACGACGCGGAGTTCGTTCGCGAACAGGCCAAGCGCCATGGGCGCCAGCACGGCGACGTGAAACGCGATCGAGCCCGTCAGGATCGCCGCACGGCGGCGGTCGGCGGGCGAGCGCCAGGACGCGATACTCAATCCGGCGTTCGACACGGCCCCTCCGTCGGTGCAGTCAAGCTGACGAGCGACCGTGGCCGGATCAGGGCCGTATTCAGACCACCGCGCGCCAAGGTTGAAGCGGACGGACGGTGGCGCAGGCGGGCAGACCCGCCTGGTCCCGGCCCGGCAGGATCGTTTCCAGCACGGCTCCGGGCTTCAGGAGATTGGAAGGGATGTCGTGGACGTCGATCTTGGCGCGACGGCTGATCGGGGTATCTGATTGGCCCGCCTGTCCGGCGACGGCGATGTAGACGAAGCGCCGCTCCTTGCCCTCACGCCGGACGAAGGGGCCGGTCAGCTTTCCGGCCTTGAGCGTCACCGGGACGTCGAAGGTCAGGGGCGCGTCGGTCGAGATGCGAATGTCGACCGGGACGTTCTTGGGGTCCTGCAGGCTGTAGTGCAGCCACGGCACCGGGTCCGGGATGGTCAGGCGCAGGGTGACGGTGTCAGTCATGGCTCACCAGATGCCGGCCGCGCACCATGCGGACGAAGGGGAGGGGACGCGTTTCGGATCGCCGCTGCGCGTCCTCCGGGATCACAAGTCTCGCAGCGACCTCGCCGAGGACGAAGCGGGTGATGGACGGCAGGTCCAGCGCGCGGGCCTCGTCCAGCGGGAGCCACGCGATCTCGTCCAGTTCACCGGAGCCGGCGTTGGGCTCGGGGCTGAGCAGGGCCGAGGCGTCGGCCATGAAGAAGCGGGCGTCGAAGCGGCGCGTGCGGCCCGGCGGGGTGATGGCGCGGGCGACATAGGTCAGGGCGGCGAGATCGGGCAGGGCGCCGGCCTGTCGGAACTCGCGCCATGGCCCGGCGACGGAGGCGGGCGGGGCGGCGCGACCGAGGATCAGGCCGGTCTCCTCGAAGGTCTCGCGCACGGCGGTCAGGACGAGGGCGCGGGAGCGGCGGGGCGGCAGTTCGGCTTCCAGCCGGGCGCGGGTGAAGGCGCCCGGCTCGGTGACGGAGGCGGCGGTGAAGTCGGCGCGGTCGATGCGGCCGCCGGGGAAGACCCATTTGGAGGCCATGAAGACGTGGCCGGGCGCACGGCGACCCACCAGGACCTCGGGTTTCGCTCCGCCGCGCGTCAGGATCAGGGTGGCGGCATCCTTTGGCCTCTGGCGCGGTCCCGTGGCGCGCGGGGCGTCGCGCAGATCCTGGGCGGCGTCGAAGGGCTGGAGAGGAGACGACATCCCCGACCGATGCCACGGGCCGACGGCCGGGGAAAGCACGGCCTCAAAGAACCCGGCCGATGCGGACCAGCGTGCCCGAGGGATCGCTGACCGAAAACTCATAGGTTCCCCAAGGGCGGGCGTGCGGACCCTGCGGCTCAAGGATCAGGTCGCGGACGCGGTCGGCGACCGCATCCACGTCCTCGACATAAAAATACAGGCCGAGCGGATTGTCCTCGGACCGGGCCGGCCAGTCGGGGGTGGCGTTGAGGTGGATGAACCAGCCGTGGCCGTCCTCCAGCAGGCGGTAGCCGCCGTAGTCGCCGGCCACCCGGAAGCCGAGGCGGCGGTAGAAGGCCTCGCTGGCGTCGATGTCGCGGGCCGGGACGATGGCCGCCGCGTGATGTCGCCCCGTCATTCGCGGTCTCCTTCCGCACGGGCCAGCATCATGGTCGCGGCGACCGCCAGCGACCAGAGGGCGAAGGCGGCCATGGCGGCGACCGCGACATGCAGGCCGAAGCCGCCGTCCGCTGTCGTGTGCCACAGCGACAGGGCGAGCAGGGAGAGGCCGAGACCGGCGGCGATGCGTCCGGCGACACCCAGACGCCACAGGCCGGGCGACCAGGCGGCGGCGCCGAGGGCGACCAGAACCGTGCCGAGCCCGGTCAGGCTCTGGTTCAGGGCCCAGAGGGTGCGCACGCCCGCGTCGCGCATCGCCGGATCGGAGAGTTCTGTCAGACGTGGGGCGGCCAAGCCGGTCGTGACGGCGGCTCCGGCGAGGGCGAGGAAGCCGGCGCCGATCAGCAGGGCGCCGGCCCGGGTCAGGAGGCGGGTCTCGCCGAGGCGTCGGCGGACGCCGTCCAGACCGACGGCGAGGGCCAGAAGGCAACCGATCATGGCGCTGTGGACGAAGCCGTTCGACCAGTCCGAAAGTAGGTGGCCGTCGTTCTGGCCGGGCGTCAGGCTGGTCGGATGATGCAGCATCAGGATCAGGGCGAAGGCCGTCGCGGCGGCGATGACGAGGCCGTCGGTGCGTGAGTTGGTCATGAGATGGTTCCCCCGTTGGCGAACGCCGGTTGTGCCGGGACGCGCGGGGCGGGGCGACGGATGAAGGCGGGCCGGAGTCCGTTAGCGGACGAACCGCCCCGAAAGTCCGGAAACGGCGGTGTCACGGGCGGCTGAATGCGCCGGGCGGATGGGCTAGGATCCGGCGATGACCGAGGCCCTGGAGGATCTGGACCGGCGCAGCCAGCGAACCCGCGCCGCGGTGTTCGAGGCCTTCACACGCCTGATCTTCACACGGCGATATTCGGCGATCCGGACGGCGGACCTGATCGAGGCGTCGGGCATAGGACGCTCGACCTTCTACGAGCATTTCCGCAACAAGGACGATGTGATGGTCTGGGCCATCGACCCGATCTTCACGCCCCTGGCCGAGGCGGCGGCGGGACGGTCCAGCCTTCCGCGCGTGCGGTTCGTGGTGGACCATGTGTGGGAGCGGCGCGCCCTGTCGCGGGTGATGTTCGAACCGCCTCTGGCCATGAAGCTGCAGCGCAAGCTGGCCAGGATGATCGAGGCGCGGCTGGACGACGGGACGGCGGACGATGCGCCGCCCGCCTTGATCGCCGCCGGGGCCGCCGCCGCCCAGCTGGCCCTGCTCCGGGTGTGGCTGAGCGGCGAGGTGGCGTGCGATCCGGCCGTGCTGGCGCGGCGACTGGCGGAAGCCCGCTGACCTAGCGCCGCTTGCCCTTGCGGACGCCCTTGAGGCCGCCGGAGGGTTTGCCGCCCCCTCTGCCGTCATTGCGTGGCTTGGGACCGCCGGGACGGCCCTTGCCGCGTTTGGGCGGGCCGTCGCCGCCGCGCCCGCGCATGCCCAGACGCGGGGCCGGGGCGTTGGGGTCGCGAGGCTCGGCCTCGCTGAGCATCTCGAACAGCAGGCCGCCGGTGACGGGGGTGGCCTCCACCAGCTTGACCTCGACGGCGCGGCCCAGGGTGAAGCGACGGCCGGAACGTTCGCCGACAAGGGCGTGGGCGCGGTCGTCGTGGGTGAAATACTCGGCGCCCAGAGACGAGACCGGGACGAGGCCGTCGGCGCCGGTTTCCTCCAGCCGGACGAACAGGCCGAAGCGGGTCACGCCGGTGATACGGCCGGTGAAAGTCGCGCCGACGCGGTCCTGCAGGAAGGCGGCGACGTAGCGGTCCATGGCGTCGCGTTCGGCGGCCATGGAGCGACGTTCCGTCTGGGTCACCTGATCGGCGATGGCGGGCAATTCGGCGATCTCGCGGTCGGTCAGGCCATCGTTGCCCAGCCCGAGCGCGCGGATCAGGCCCCGGTGCACGATCAGGTCGGAGTAGCGCCGGATCGGCGAGGTGAAGTGGGCGTAGCGGTCGAGGTTCAGGCCGAAGTGGCCGACGTTCTCCGGGCTGTAGATGGCCTGCATCTGGCTGCGCAGGACGACCTCGTTGACGACCTCGGCGTGGGGGCCGTCGCGGGTCTCGTCGAGCAGCTTGTTGAACCGTTTGGTGGTCGGGGCCTCGCCCTTGTTCCACGGCTTGCCGATGGTCTGGAGGAAGTCGGCGAGGTTGAAGACCTTCTCCT
>CAMLNY010000185.1 GCA_946481405.1 uncultured Brevundimonas sp.
AAAGCCCCTGTTGAAGATAGAGACCGCCCAGCATCCGGATCACGGTCACTTCTGTCGCATCACCCCGCCAGCGCCATTTCAGTTGCTCCAGCTGCGCAGCCGCCTCGGTCGGCGTGAGCGTATTCTTCGCCAGTTCGATGCGGATGACGCCCAGCTTGGCCGGGGTAGCGATGCCGTCCAGCGGCGCCCGGCCGATGGCCTTGTAGACCGCCAGCGCCCGGTCGGTTGCGCCTTCCAGTTCGAACAGTTTCGCCTGCACGAGGCGCGCGGTCAGCTGGTCGGCAGCCGGAGCGTTCTGGGAGAAGCTGTAGGCCAACAGGGCCTTGGCCGCGTTCAGGTCGCCGGTCTCCAGCGCCGCCATGGCGTGGGCGGCCCCGAACCGGGCGCGCCAGACGGGCGGGAAGTCGTCGATGGCGGCCGCGCCGCCGGTGAAGGCTTGACGCGCCTCGGCCCAGTCGCCGCGCTCCGCGGCCAGCCAGCCCTGCCAGACCTTGGTCGAGGGATCGCCGGCCAGAGCCCCGGCCGAGAAGTCGAGCGACGCCTCCTCCACCCGGCCGATCTGGGCGCGGGCCGCGCCGCGCAGCCCGCGCAGCTCGGGCTCGCCCTGCAGGGACGGAGTCTGGGCGAACATGGCGTTGGCCACGCCCACGGCCTCGAACCCCAGACCCGATCCCACGAGGAACCGCATCAAGGCCAGCCGTGCCTCGATCGGGGCGCGCGGGTTGTCGGAGGCGGCGATGGATTCCAGCGCGGCGGCGTCCTGAAGCCGGCGATAGCGGGCCGAGAACCCCTCCTCGCCGGTATCGGCCCATTCGGTCAGGATCAGGGCCGGGAATTCGGCCTTTTGCGGCGCGTGATGCTCGGCCGGTTCGGCGGCCTCCAGCGCCATGGACGGCGGCGACAGGGTCAGGCCGCCCGGCCGCGACAAGGTGACCAGATCGCCCTCGGCCTTGATCTGCAGGTCGTCTGTCGCCGTTTCGACCGCCAGGCCCTGAGCCGTCGGCAGCAGGGTCATGTCGATGCTGCGGCGCTCGTCGGCGAACCCCTTGCCCGGAGCCAGCGCCGTCACGGCCGCGAACCGGTCGCCGACCATCGGATCGGTCAGCCAGACGGTCCTGGTCGCCCCGGCCATGCGCGCGATCAGGGTCGTATCGTGGGCGTCGTCGCGATCGACCTCGACGCTCTGGGTCGCCGAGGTCGGGCCGCCGATGGTGACGGTCCAGACCGCCCCCTGCCCCGTGGCCGAGACGGCGAGCGTCTCGGGAGCCGAGATGCGGACGGCGGTATAGTCGGGCCCTACGGCCCAGCGCGCCTCGCCGGCCGGGCCAAGCGCACGCGCGCGGGTCATGTCCATGCGCGCGGCGGCGTCGAACACGATCCAGACCGCGTCGCCGCGGCGGAAGACGGCGGCCCCGACCGGCGCGCCCCAGGTGAAGGACAGGCTGACCTTGTCCCCGGCCGCGGCCGCGACCACCGGCACCGCGCCGCCCTCGGGCACGGCCGCGCCCGCCGGAGCGGCCGGAGCCTCCCGGGCCGGATAGAGGTTCAGCCAGACCGCACCGTCGTCGGTTCCCGTGCGGGCGTCGGCGCCCTCGGCCAGGGTGATGACCAGTTCGGTGGCGTCCAGCGCCGCGCGGGTCTCGACCTTTTCGACGCCGGGCGGCGGGTCGTTCTTCAGCCGGCTGACGTCCGGCGCGGCGGTCGAACCGATGCGGACGACGACGGTCTGGCCGTCCTTGCGGACCCGCGCCCGCGATCCGACAACCCCGGCGAACTCCACCCGGGTGAAGCCGTCATTGGCCCCGACGCGGATGGTGATGGGATCCAGAGCGACGTTGGCCACTTCCTGCGCGAAGGCCGGAACGACCGACCCCGCGACCGGGGCGAGCGCGATCGTCCCCGCGGCGCTCAGCGCCGCCGTGGTTCGTCCGATCGCGGTCGTGGTGCGCGCGCCTGCCATAGTCGCGCGCATGTTCGCGCGATCGCCCTTTAGACGCAGTTAATGGGGTGTGACCGAAGGCCCCCTTGCGGCGTTGCATCAAAGCGCCGACTTCAGCGGCGTCAGGAGCCGCTATGACCATCCCCGATGAGACCGAATACCCCCGCCTGTCGACCCTCTCGACCGGTCTGCGTTGCCGTTGCCCGCGCTGCGGCAAGGGGCCTCTGCTGAAGGGCTATCTGACCATTCGCGAAAGCTGCCCGGCCTGCGGCCTGGACTACAGCTTCGCCGAACCTGCCGACGGCCCGGCCTTCTTCGCCATGTCGGCCATCGGCGTCCTGGGCATGATGGCCTTCATGGCCTTCGAGTTCACCGCCCACCCGCCGATCTGGGTCCATTTCGCCTTCACCTTCCCCCTGATCGCCCTGGCCTGTCTGCTGGTCCTGCGGCCCTTCAAGGGTTGGCTGGTGTCCGAGCAATACGTGCACAAGGCCGCGCCCCCCGAGTGGGAGAGCATCGGCGTTCATGGCGAAGGGTCGAAGTGGCGGTGACCCGGAAGCCGCCGGGGCTCAGACCGCGAACCGCCGCCGCTGAACGGTGATTGCCGCTCCTGCTGCGAGAGCGAGCCCAAACAGGATCATCGCCCATTCCGAGAGCGTCGGGACGGGATTCGGAGCCGGGCTCAGCCACGAGCCGCCTGACGTGACGTGGGACTCGTTCTCGAAGTCGTCGTCGCTGCTCGTGCACGCGGTCAGTCCGCCGTTCAGGACGAGGCAGTTCCGATCCGACTTGGCCGAGCTGTCTCCGGGTTGCACCCTGATGATGTCGAACCGACTGTTCTGATTGGTCGCCGTCACCGAATGCGGGCCCGCCGTCTGCCAGCGCGCGACCTCAAACCGGGCCGAGACGAGGTCGCCGTTGGCGTCCGTCGTTGCCCTGAACGGCACCGCGACAAAGATTTCAGGGTCCGTGCTGGCATAGGCCTGGCCGGCGGAGCCGTCGTTGAAACTGTAGGACGTGACCGTGATCAGGGCATTGTTCAGGTTGGCCGACAGAGGCGCCGCCGTGGTGAAGGATCCGGTGATCCTGCTGCCTCCCGGATAGACCCTGTTATTGGCCGTACCCAGGCTGTCAGTATTGTAGTCGAGGCCCGTGCGGGCCTGATTGAACACGGCCCCGGTGAACGTATAGGTCGATTGGGCGGCGACCATGGTGCAGGACAATCCCAGGGCGACCGTCGCCATGGCTGCGATCTGAGGAAATCTGCGCACTTTGTCCTCGCAAAAAACGCTGATCTGCCAAGTCGTTAGAATCAAGTCAATATGGCCAAGCTTGCGCGCTCATCCTGAACGGCGGGGTTCATCGAGGCGCGCAGCGCATCAACCGGATTCGAACGGCGGCGTTTGCGGCGAGTGCAATGGCGACCCCGGAGGGACTCGAACCCCCGACCTCTGCTTTAGGAAAGCCTTGCTCTATCCGGCTGAGCTACGGGGCCACGCGGGCCGTCCCTAGCGGGTCGCGACGGGGCGCGTAAAGACGCACCCGCCAGTCGCCTTCCACGCAAGCTTTTCCGTTTGTGGTTAATCGCTCTTAAGATACAATATCTTGGGGTGAACAAATCCCGAATCAGGCCGTGTCACTGATTCGGTCCTGATTCGTTTCGCGCCTGTTCCGCTCAATCCGCAACTGCCGTTAAGCCGCCGTGCTCTCCCCGCGTTGACGACTGCGTTTCGATCTGAAACGGTCTTTGTTCCCCGGAGGATCGCCATGTCGTCCACCCCATCCTGTCTGATCGTCGGCGCCGGTGACGGGGTCGGTTCGGCCACCGCCCGCGCCTTCGCCCGGGAAGGTCTCACGGTCTGCGTCACCCGCCGTCCGCGTCACCTCGACAAGCTGGAGAGCCTCGTCGCCGCCATCCGCGAGGACGGCGGACAGGCCCACGCTTTCGGCGTCGACGCCCGCGACGAGGCGGAGATGATCGCCCTGATCGACCGGATCGAGACCGACATCGGCCCGCTGGCCGTCGTGGTCTTCAACATCGGCGCGAACGTCCGCTTCCCGATCACGGAGACGACGGCCCAGGTGTATTCCAAGGTCTGGGAGATGGCGGCCCTTGCCGGCTTCTTCACGGGCCGCGAGGCCGCTCGCGTCATGACCCCGCGCGGCACGGGCACCATCCTGTTCACCGGCGCGACAGCCTCCACGCGCGGCGGATCGGGCTTCTCCGCCTTCGCCGGCGCCAAGGCGGCGCTGCGTCAGCTGGCCCAGAGCATGGCCCGCGAATTGGGACCGAAGGGCATCCATGTCGCCCATGTCGTGGTCGACGGCATGATCGACGGAACCTTCGCCCGCTCCATCGCGCCGGACATCCAGTCCCTGCTGGACGATGACGCCATCCTGAAGCCCGACGAAATCGCGAGAAACTACGTCTGGCTGCACAACCAGCAACGCAGCGCCTGGACGTTCGAACTGGACCTGCGCCCGTGGAAGGAAACCTGGTG
>CAMLNY010000186.1 GCA_946481405.1 uncultured Brevundimonas sp.
GGCCTTGATGAGTATCGCCTGGCTGGAGAACCGTCCGGCGGACGTCCTGAGGCTGCTCGCAGAACAACGCGCCGCCGAGACCAAGCCCCAGCTTCGCCAGATCGGCAATATGATGCGAGAGGCTGCCGCCGCCTATTTGACGGCCCCCGAGGGGCACGGCTGCGCCGCGGCCGCCGACCGGCTAACGCAAACGCTGGCGGCCGCCGATCCGCTGGTGGTGCGCGACGAGGTCGTGCGTCGCTATGGCGTGACCCAGATGGTCAGCCCGGCCTTCCACATCGGTTCCGCTGCCCTCGGTCTGGACGCCGAGGCGAAAGCGCAAGGTTCGCTCAGCACCATGAGCGCGCTCGGCATTCCCGCCATGCGGTTCGAGACCGACTTCATCCCGGTCTGCCGCGTCGAACTGGCCGCGGCGCTCAAGACCTGGCTTGACAACCCGGCGCACCAGCCGATCGATATCTGGCCCGCCCGCGCCCCGACCGAGGCTGATCTCGCGGGCGCCCGGCCCGTCATCGCGGCGGTCTGGGAGGCCGGGTACGACCCGGATCTCTTCGCAGGACAACTGGCCATTGATCCGGCCGAGCCGCTCGACGGGATCGACAACGATGGCAATGGCGTCGTCGACGACTGGAACGGCCCCACCTACGACATGTTTTTCAGGCCGACCCCTCACCCCCTGCACACGCCTTCGGCCGAACTGACGGCGCGGATGGGACTGCAGGTCGCGCTGGAGAAGGGCTTCCTCGACCTGGGCTACGGCGACGACACGCCCGAAGCCCGCTTCTATGCCCTACGGGCGCAAGAGGCGGACGCCGCCGAACAGGTCGCCGACGTGCGCGCCAGCGCGGAGTGGGGCGGCTGGGCGCACGGCACCTGGGTCGCCAGCCTCATCGCGGACCAGGCCCCGTTCGTCCGCCTCTATACGGTGACCAGCTTCCCCGGAAACGATCACCCGGATCCCGTGCAACAGACTGAGGTCGAGGCCGAACGCTGGGCCGCGACCCTTCCGGCCATCGCCGCCCGCATGCGGGGCGCGGGTGTTCGGATCGTGAACATGAGCTGGGGTGGGAGCGCCGACGGCAACGCGCGCGATCTTCTGCGCTCAGGCGCGGAGACCGATCCGGCGCGCGCCAATGAGCGAGGCGCAGTGATCGACCGCATCACCCGCGATGCGGTCGAGGCCGTCATTCGCGACAGCCCGGACATCCTGTTCATCGCCGCTGCGGGCAATACCGATCAGACCGACGAGGGCTCGCGATCCACGCCCCAGACCCTGGTCTATCCGAACCTGCTGATCGTCGGCGGGACGGGGACCGCCGGAAATGCGACCTCGTTCAGCACCTATGGCGACGCGGTGAAACTCTACGCCTTGGCGGAGGGCAATGAGGTACGCGCGCCGGGCGGACAAATCATGCGCGCCTCCGGAACGTCATTCGCTGCGCCGACGGCCGTGCGGGCGGCCGCTTCCATGCTTGCGGTCAATCCGGAAATGACGCCGGTCGAGGTCATCGAGGGACTGCTGGGCACAGCACACGGCGAAGGCGTCTCGAGGCTGCCTTTGCTGGATGCGGGCGCCGCCGTGCGCTGGGCCCGGGCGCGGTGACGGCGGGATTGCGCTATCCTGCGGCCGCGCGCATCGCCGCAGGCCTGATCGCCCTGGCTGCTATCACCGGCGAGGTATTGTTCTTCGAAACCAATCGCGCGGCGCTCGCCGGCGATGGGCTGGCCGCCCTGTGGGAGACGGCGGCCTATCTGACGGATTGGTCGAACGTCGCGGTCGCCATCCTTTTCGGCGCCGCCGCCCTGGGCGTGCCGCGGTTCCAGCGCGGCGCGGCGCTGGGCGTAGGTGTGACCATCCTGCTGGCGGTGGGGATCGGCTACGCCGCCCTCGGCGGCTGGTCGGGGCTGGCGGACAAGCCCCTGACCGACATCCTGACCCATGTCGTCACGCCCTGGGCCTGCCTGGCGTTTTGGCTGGCTTTCGTGCGGCCGATGGGCATCGACCTTAGGGCGGCGGCGCGGTGGTTGATCTATCCGGCGGCCTACTTCGCTTACGTCATCGTCCGGAGCGTATCGACCGGGGACTGGCCTTATCCCTTTATGGATCCGGCGGAAGTCGGCTGGAGTGGTGTGCTTGGCTTCAGCCTGGGTATGACGGCGTTGGCCGGCGTCATTGGCCTGATGTTCGTCGGTCTGGCTCGCCTGCAATCCCGCGCGCGGAACTAGTTCGGGCGGAACAGGCCGGCCGGACTGGCGGTGAAGATTTCGATGCCGTCCTCCGTCACGCCGACCGTGTGCTCGCACTGGGCGGACAGGCCCGGCTTCAGGATCGCGCCCTCGCCCTTGCGGCCGTAGTGCAGGACGTTCGGGCTGTCATGGAACAGGCGGCCGATGCCGTGGCCGCAGAAATCCCTGACGACGCTCATGCGCGCGGCTTCCACGTGGCGCTGGATGACGAAGCCGATGTCGCCGAACGTATTGCCGGGTTTCACCTGCTCCAGACCCAGGGCCAGGGCTTCGTAGGTGACGTCGATCAGCTTCTTGGGGCGGGCGCCGATCTCGCCGACCGCATACATGCGGCTGGAATCGCCGTGCCAGCTGTCGACGATGACGGTGTGGTCGATGTTGACGATGTCGCCTTCCTTGAGGACCCGATCCCCCGGAATCCCGTGACAGACCACGTGATTGATCGAGGTGCAGACCGTCTTCATATAGCCCTTGTAGCCGAGGCAGGCGGGGAGGCCGCCGCGGTCCAGGGTGAACTGGCGGATGCGGTCGTCGATCTCCTGGGTCGTCACGCCCGGCACGACGTAGGGCGTGATCATGTCCAGCGCCTCGGCCACCAGACGGCCGGCGACCCGCATGCCCTCGAAATCCTCGGGCTCGTAGATGCGAATAGCGCTGGTCCGGGTGAAGGTCTCGGCTTCCAGCTCGGGGGTCTCGTACATCGTCAGGTCTCAGGGCGGCGGCAGCGGCTCAGATGGCGAAGACTAGCACAGACTTCAACATCAGGCTGTGAACAGGAAAGGCGGCGGGTCTCGTCAGAGACCCGCCATCGGTGGGTTTAGCCCTTGGCCCCGGCGTAGCCCTTGCCGCCGTTCGACGGGCGGCGGCCCCGCGGGCGACGACGGATCTCGCCGTCCGGCCTGGCCTCGGCCTGCGGACGGTTGGCCGCGGCCGCCGAGCGGGCGCGGTCGGCCGCCAGCGGATCGAACGGCTGGGTCGAGGCCAGCGGGCGGTCACCACGGTCGGCGTGGTGCGTGCGATCGCGGTTGCCGGCCTTGCGCACACGATGCGGCTGGCCGCCGTGTTCCTTCTTCACACCATCGCGGTGCGGGTTGCGCGGGCCGCGCTTCTGCTGGCGATCGCCGCGTCCGTCGTCAGGCATGGAGGCCTTGGATGCGACGCCAGAGGCCATGATCGACTGATCCAGCAGGGCCAGCGAACGGTCGTTCCGACGGTCGGAGGCCGGGATCTTCTGGCGCGTGACCTTCTCGATGTCGCGCAGCAGCTTCATTTCGTCGCCGGCGACGAAGGACACGGCCGAGCCGTCCTTGCCCGCGCGGGCCGTTCGGCCGATGCGGTGGACATAGGCTTCCGGCACGAAGGGCAGTTCGAAGTTCACGACGTGCGAGACCCCGTCCACGTCGATGCCGCGCGCGGCGATGTCAGTGGCGACCAGAACGCGCAGCTTGCCGGCCTTGAAGGCGGCGAGAGTCCGCTCACGCTGGGGCTGGGACTTGTTGCCGTGGATCGCGCCGGCCTGGACGCCGCCGGCCTCCAGATAAGCCGCGACCTTGTCGGCGCCGTGCTTGGTCTTGGTGAAGACCAGGCAGCGCGTGTAGTTCGGATCGGCGAACATCTCGGTAAGCAAGGCGCGCTTCTTGCCCTGTTCGATGTGGATGACCGACTGGTTGATGCGCTCGACCGTCGTCGACTGCGGCGTGACCTGGACCTTGACCGGCTCCTTCAGGAGCTCGCCCGCCAGCTTGCCGATCTCCGACGGCATGGTGGCCGAGAAGAACAGGTTCTGGCGACGCGCCGGCATGCGGCTGACGATCTGGCGGATCGGTTT
Source organism: uncultured Brevundimonas sp. (assembly GCA_946481405.1). The sequence goes on from CAMLNY010000186.1 coordinate 4,076, forward strand.
GATGAAGCCGAGGTCCAGCATCTGGTCCGCCTCGTCCAGAACGAAGATCTCGCAGGTCGAGAGGTCCAGGTTCTTCTGCTGGATGTGATCCAGCAGACGGCCCGGCGCCGCGACCAGGATATCCAGACCCTGTTGCAGGGCGCGTTCCTGACCGCCGTACTTCACGCCGCCGAAGATGACGGCGACGCGGAAGCCCAGGTGCTTGCCATAGGCCTTGAAGCTCTCGCCGATCTGTGTGGCCAGCTCGCGCGTCGGCGACAGGACCAGACAGCGCGTGGTGCGCGGCAGGGGGGCGGTGCGGTTCTCGGCCAGACGATGCAGGATCGGCAGGGCGAAGGCCGCGGTCTTGCCGGTGCC
>CAMLNY010000187.1 GCA_946481405.1 uncultured Brevundimonas sp.
TCCGCCGCAACAGCAGCGTCAGCCCGCCCAGAAGCCCGCCCCAGACCCCGACGGCCCAGGCGACGTGCGTCCAGGCCGGCATGGCGTCAAAATAGGCCTTTTGCGGCTCCGTCATCCCCATGCTGTCGAACCACGCCTCGCCCTGGGTGTAAGTCATGGTGAAGTCGAAGCAGCCGAAGCCGTTCCAGAGGATGGCGACGATGCCGACGACCCAGAGGTGCCAGGGCGCCTTCATGCGAGGACGCCCTTCTTCCGCATCGACCAGGCGTACCAGAGCAGCAGGGCGCAGATAATCACGATGACCCACGGCATGTACTTCATCGCCTCCATCTCGGGCGGCAGGCCCGTCATGGGATTCATCAGTCCGTAGATCAGGTTACCGGCGGCGCCGAGCAGAGACAAACCAAAGGCCTGCACAGCCCACTTCATGCGCAGCAGCAACAGGACCGAACCGGCGACCGCGCCCCAGACGCCCAGCACCCACGGGACGTACATCCACGTCGGCATGGCGTTGAAATAGTCGATCATCGGCTGGTTCATGCCCGAGGCGCGCCAGTAGGCCTCGCCCTGGGTGACGCTCATGATGAAGTCATAGCCGCCGTAGCCATTCCACAGCAGGCTCAGCACCCCCACCAGCCACAGGTGCCAGGGCGTCGTCTTTCCGTCAGCCATCGTCCCCTCCCAAGGATCGTCTGAACGGTGAAGCTATGACGAGGATGCAAGCTGGACAATGAACAACGATCAGTCAGCCAGACGCGCTGTGAGCGTGATTGCATTGTCCAGAGCCGCGCCGCTCGTGGTGTTGTCAAAGATGCACCACGCCGGAGCCTTCACCGCTTCCGTCGCCAGAGCCCTGGCCTGACGCTGCAGGAAAGCTTCGTCATAGGCAGAGTAGTAGATTCTCGGGGAGCCGTGCAGGCGGTAGTAGCTGAGTCCTCGCCAGCCGCCGGGGGTCGGAACGGCGGGCTGGGCATCGTTCGGCGGCGTAGGGCCGCCGCGCGGCGGGTCGGCCGCCACCCGCGCCACGCGTCGCTCCGAAAGCCAGCTGTCGACCTCCGCCGCAAACCAACCGGGGTGGCGAGGCTCACACACGACAGCGACGGCGATCCGGTGGCGAATGGCTGCGAAAAAAGTGTCCGCAACGTCGGCATCGAAGGCGAGGCTCGGCGGCAGCTGCACCAGCACGACCGCCAGCTTCTCGCCGAGCCCGGCGATTTCTGCAGCGAACTGATCGAGGCCTGCCTCCGGGTCGATGAGCTTCTGGTGCTGGGTCAGTTGGCGCGGCGTCTTGACCGAGAAGCGGAAGTTCGCGGGAGTCGAGGCGGCCCAACGTTCGTAGGTGGTGCGCCTGTGCGGACGATAGAAGCTGGAGTTGATCTCGGCCGCCGTCATGAGCCGCGCATAGCGTGCGAGTTGGGAGCCTTCGCCCGGAAACCGGTCGGCGACCGGCCGAGTGATCGACCAGCCGGCCGTTCCGACCCGAATGGGGTCGGTCATTCCGGGTCCGCTTTCGCGCCCTGTATCTGAGCGCGCATGCGCGCCCAGTGCTCCAGACGGGCCTTGATCTTCTCCTCATGCCCCTCGCCCTTCGGCGCGTAGAAGGTGCGGCGCTCCATGCCGTCGGGGAAGTAGTTCTGGCCCGACACCCCGCCCTCGACATCGTGGTCGTAGGCGTAGCCGTCGCCATAGCCGAGGCTCTTCATCAGCTTGGTCGGCGCATTGCGGATATGGGCGGGCGGCATGAGCGAGCCGGTTTCCGCCGCCGCGCGCTTCGCCGCCTTGAAGGCTTCATAGACCCCGACCGATTTAGGCGCGGTGGCGAGGTGGACCACAGCCTGCGCAAGCGCGAGTTCGCCCTCCGGGGAGCCGAGGAAGTCGTAGGTATCCTTGGCGGCGTTGGCGACGAGGATGGACAACGGGTCAGCCTCGCCGATGTCTTCAACGGCCATACGCACGATCCGGCGGGCCAGATAGAGCGGGTCCTCGCCACCGTTCAGCATTCGCGCCAGCCAGTAGAGGGCGGCGTCGGGGTCCGAGCCCCGCACTGATTTATGCAGCGCGGATATGAGGTTGTAGTGCTCTTCTCTCGACTTGTCGTAGGCGGGAGCGCGGCGTTGCAGGGTCCCGGCCAGACCCTGAACGTCCAGTTCGACACCCTCGGAAAGAGCGAACAGGGTCTCGGCCATGGTCAACAGATAACGGCCGTCGCCATCCGCCAGCGTGGTCAGGGCGTGGCGGGCCTCGGGGGTCAGCGGAAGGTCGAGCGCCGCATCGTCCAGCCGCTTGAGGACGAACACCTGACTGCGGGAGAGCAATGCGCCGTTCAGCTCGAAAGACGGGTTCTCGGTCGTGGCGCCGACCAGGGTGACCACCCCCTCCTCCACAAACGGCAGGAAGCCGTCCTGCTGCGCGCGGTTGAAGCGGTGGATCTCGTCCACGAACAGCAGGGTCGACTGTCCGGCGGCGCGGCGAACGCGGGCCTGTTCGAAGGCCTTCTTCAGGTCGGCGACGCCGGAGAAGACGGCGGAGATCTGCTGGTACTGGTAGCCCGCCGCCCTGGCCAACAGACGGGCGATGGTGGTCTTGCCGGTGCCCGGCGGCCCCCACAGGATCATGGAGCCCAGACGGCCGGCCTCGATCATGCGGCGGATCGGTCCGCCCTCGCCCAGCAGATGATCCTGACCGACCACTTCGTCGAGGGATTGCGGGCGCAGACGGTCGGCGAGCGGTGCGTCAGGAGGGTGGATGCCGGAGGCTTCGAACAGGTCGGACATGAGCGGTCAGATGTAGGCGTTCGCGGGGACGATTTCACGCGTTACAGTGCTCCGAAAGCAAAGGAGTTCGCATGGAACGCGTCGACGCGCCGAAGCCGCTGACGGGCATCACGCCGTATCTGAGCATCGCCTCACGCGGCGGTCAGGCGGCGGTGGAGTTCTATGGTCGCGCCTTTGGGGCGGTCGAAATCAGACGCATGCTCGCCGATGACGGCGAACGGCTGATCCACTCGCACCTGCATATCAACGGCGGCAGCGTCATGCTTTCGGACGAGTTCCCCGAGTACGGAGGCGAAGTCGACGTCGTGCCCAAGGCCGTCATGCTGCATCTGTCGGTCGACGACGCCGATGAATGGTGGGCGCGGGCGATCACGGCGGGTTGCGTGCCGCTGCAACCGCTGGCGGACCAGTTCTGGGGCGACCGCTACGGCCAGTTGAAGGACCCGTTTGGCCACTGCTGGTCGATCGGCTCGCCCGTCAAGCCAGGCTGAACGTGTCAGGGCGGATCAGCCCGAATAGCCGACCCGGCCGGTCATGACCCGGCCCTGACGCTGGATCGTCACCTCGGAGCCGCGGACGCCGCGGCGAACCGCGCCGATGTCGCGCACCGGGCGGCCGTCGATCTGGGTCACCACGTCGCCGGGCTGGAAGCCGTTGGCGCGGGCGGCGGTGCGGCCGCCGACGTTGGTGACGATGGCGCCGCTGGCGAACGGATCGCCGCCCAGACGGTCAGCCAGCGCCGGGTTGAGCACGGCGATCTCGGCGCCGGCGAACGGACCCTGCTGGATGAGCTCGCCGTCGCCTTTGCCGTCGCCCGGCAGGGACTGGACGCGGGCGTTGACTGTCTGGGTCCGGCCGTCGCGCAGGACGGTGACGCGGACGGTCTCGTTCGGGCTCTTGGTGCCGACGCGGAAGTTGAGACCCGCCTGGTCGTTGACCTCAGCGCCGTCGATGGCGGTGATGACGTCGCCCTGACGCAGGCCCGCGCGGTCGCCGGGGCCATTGTCCCATACGTCGGTGACGATCAGGCCCTGCGGCCGCGACAGGCCCAGTGAGCGGGCGATTTCGGCCGAGACGGTGTCGCCCTTCACACCCAGCCAGGGGCGGACGACGGTTGTGGCGCCGCCGAGGGCCGAGTCCACCACCCGCTTCACCATCGAGGCCGGAACCGCAAAGCCGACGCCGGCCGAGGAGCCGGAGCGCGAGAAGATGGCCGTGTTGATGCCGATGACGTCGCCGTCCATGTCGACCAGCGGCCCGCCCGAGTTGCCGGGATTGATGGCCGCGTCGGTCTGGATGAAGGAGCCGGAGTCGGAGATGCCGGTCTCGGTTCGGTTCAGGGCCGAGATGATCCCGTTGGTCACCGTCTGACCGACACCGAACGGATTGCCGATGGCCAGGACCAGATCGCCGACCTCCTGTTCCTCGCGGTCGTCGATGGCGAGGACGGGCAGCTGTTCGGTCACGCCCTGAAGCTGGAGCACGGCGATGTCGGAGCGCTCGTCGGCGAGGATGACTTCCGCCGGGAACTCGCGGCGGTCGTTCAGGACGACGCGGATCTGCTGGGCGCCCTGAATGACGTGGTTGTTGGTGACGACGATGCCGTCCGAGCGGACGATGACGCCCGATCCGGCGCTTTCGGCCACGCGCTGCTGGG
>CAMLNY010000188.1 GCA_946481405.1 uncultured Brevundimonas sp.
CCCGCCTCCGTCAGCCGGTATTCGAAACGCGGCGGCGCCTTCTGGTACAGGCGCTTCTCCAGCACCCCCTGCAGCACCATGGTCTTCAGCCGGTCAGCCAGGATGTTGGTCGCCACGCCCAGCGCCTCGTGGATCTCGTCGAACCGGCGCAGGCGGAAGAAGGCGGCGGCCAGCACGGCCCAGCTCCAGTAGTCGCCCATGATGTCGGTCGACCGGTCGATGATGGCCCGATCCGTCTCGATCGGCTGGGTCCGCCGACGGCGCGACGTCGGAGGCGCGATCGGCGTCAGGCCCTCGCCGGCTTCCCAACGCACATGGTGCATCTCGATCGGCCGGCCGCCCTCATGGTCGAACACGGCGGGCTCGACCCGCGCGCCCGTGGTGCGGTCGTAGAAGGCCATGGCGTAGCGTTCCTGGAGCGGCGAACGCGCCCACTTCCGCTCCCACTGGCCCTGCATGACCGCGACCCCGAACATGTCGAGCCCCATCTCAGTCAGCCGGTATTCCATCCGCGTCGCCGACCCCTTGGCCTCGCGCTGTTCCAGCAACCCCGCCGCCGTCAGCCGGTTCAGCCGATCGGTCAGCACGCTCCTCGGCATGCCCAGCCGGTCGCGCCACTGCGAGAAGCGCCGCGCGCCGTAGAAGGCCTCGCGCAGGAGCAGCTGGGTCCAGGCGTCGCCGGTCACGGCGAAGGCGCGGGCCACGGGGTTGCCCATGATCAGGTCGCGGGTGGTCGGGGTCGTCACACGTCTTCGTCTTTGTGCTGGCCCCGATCTGCGCCGGGTCGAGTCGATCCTAGCACCAGAAAACACCCGGCGTCCCGCAGGCGATAAATCTCGATTTGCAAGTGACTGCCGCAGGTCTAGGGTCGTGGTCATGAGCACCCCGCTTTCCGACATCGACCTGACCGCCGCCCCCTGTCGTCCGGTCCGGTTCGGAGAGGTCGGGGTGGAGATCGAACGGCGCCCCGACGGCGTCCTGATCGTCTCGGGCAAGGCGCCGTTGAAGCCCTATGATCCGAACCTCGCCGCCGCGCTGTGGCGGCATGCGGACGCCACGCCGGACAAGCTCTGGCTGGCGCGGCGCGAGGGGACGGAGCGTCAGTGGACCCGGCTGACCTATGGCGAGGGGAGGGCGCGGGTCGCCTCGGTCGCCGCCTGGCTGATGGATCGCGGGGTGACGGCGGAGCGGCCGATCCTGGTCCTGTCGGAGAACTCGCTCAATCATGCCGTCCTGCTGTTCGCGGGCATGGTGGCGGGCGTCCCGGTGACCTCGGTCAGCACCAACTATTCCCTGCTCTCGACCGACTTCGAGCGGATGAGGCATGTCGTCGATCTGGTGAAGCCCGGCCTGATCTTCGCCGAACAGGGCGCGCCGTTCGCCGCCGCGATCGAAGCCATTGCGCCATTGGACGCTGTCCTCCTGACCGCCGCGCCGGGCGTCCCCGGCGCCATCGACTGGTCCGAGAGCGTCGGCTTCCCCGCGCCCGACCTCTCCGCCCACATCGCCGCGCTGGATCCGACGAAGCCCGCCCGCTACCTCCTGACCTCCGGCTCGACCGGCCGGCCCAAGGCGGTGATCCACACCATGGCCATGGCGACCGGCAACACCGCCTCGGGCTTTCAGGCCATGGGCGACGCCTTCGCCTGGGACCGTCAGGCCCTGGACTGGCTGCCGTGGAGCCACATCGCCGGTTCGTCTCTGCTGACGAACCTGACCTGGCTCGGCGGCGCGCTCTACATCGACGACGGTCGACCGTTGCCGGGCAAGTTCGATGAGACCATCCGGAACCTGAAGGAGATCCCGCTCCGCTATTACGGAACCATGCCGAACGGCTATGCGATGCTGGCCGATGCGCTGGAGGCGGACGACGATTTCGCCAAACGCTTCTTCACCGAACTGCGCGCCATGCTGTTCGGCGGCGCGGGCCTGCCCCAGGCCCTGCATGACCGACTGCAGAAGATCGCCGTCCGCGCCACGGGCCAGAGGTTCGTGTTCGTATCCGGCTACGGCTCGACCGAGACGGGGTCGGCCATCAGCTACACCTGGTGGGAGGACACGCGCGTCGGCATCGGCCTGCCGGTGTCGGGCGCGTCGTTCAAACTGGTGCCCTGCGACGGCGTCTATGAGGTGCGGGTCAAGGCGCCCTCCGCCACAGCCGGCTATTTCGCCGACCCGGCCCAGACCGCCGCCGCCTTCGACGAAGAGGGCTATCTGCGTATGGAGGACCTCGCCGACTTCCACGACCGCGACCGGCCCGAAGGCGGGATGTTTTTCGCCGGTCGCCGGGCCGAACAGTTCAAGCTTCTGAACGGCACCTTCGTCACCGCCGGTCGTCTGCGCGACAGCCTGCTGGGCCGGCTGGCCGGCGTGGTGCGCGAGGTCGTCATCTGCGGCGACGGCGAGGCCGAGGTCGCCGTCCTCGCCTGGGCCGATCCGGAGGGCGTCCGCCGCCTGACCGGCGCGATCGACCCCGACCATCCGGCGATACGCTCGGCCGTCGCCGACGCCCTGGCCGCCCACAACCACGACAACCCCGGCCAGTCCAGTCGCATCGCCCGCCTGCTGTTCCTCACCGATCCGCCTGACTCCGAGGCGCACGAGGTTTCCGACAAGGGCTCGATCAACCGTCGCATGGTGCTGAAGCGCCGCGCCGTCGATCTCGCGATCCTGTTCGCGGGCGGCGAGGGTACGATCGCTCCGGCCTAGCTGGCGGCCTTCGCGATCTGGGCCTCGGCGTCGCGGCGGCGACCCAGCCGTTCCAGCGCTGCGGCATGGGCCAGGTGGAGCTCAGACCAGTTGGGGGCGAAGGCTTCGGCCTCCGCGTATTTCGCGGCCGCGTCGGCCCACCGGCCCTGCGCGGCCAAGGCGTCGCCCCAGCCCTTCAACGGATCGGCCCAGCGCGGACCGCGCGCGGCGGCGTCGCGGAAACGGGTCAGGGCCCGCGCGTCGTCCCCGCGCGCCAGCAGGGCGAGACCCCGGCGCTGGTAGGCGAATGGCAGGGAGGGGGCCATGCGGATGGCGACGCCGTACTGGCGATCCGCTTCGGCGTGCCTCCCCCGGGCTTCCAGCACATCGGCGCGGAAGGCGGCGCAGGCGACATAGCGGTCGCCGCGCACGAAGGCGGCTTCCGCCTCGGCGTAGCGACCCGACAGCCCTTCAGCGAGCCCGAGGAAACAGGGCGCTTCGTAGAAGGTGAAGGCCACATCGCCATCGGCGGACCAGAGCGCGCCCAGAGCCCTGGCTGCGGTCAGGGCGGCGGGCCGGTCGTTGGCCGCCAACGCTCGGTAGATCTCGATCATGTGCCGGGTCGCGATCGTCACCGGCTCATCCGGCGTCGCGGCGGCGAGGTGGCGCAGCGCCCCGGCGAAATCGTGGCGCCGGCCCTCGGCGTCGGCGAGGCTGATCTCCTGACCGCCGAGGACCCCTTCGCCGCCCGTGGCTGCGATATCGGCTTCCGCCGCCTCGATGGTGCGAGTCCAGTCCTGGAGCAGGAGCAAGGAGGTGGCGGTCTCCCTCGGCCGGCCATCCGCGTCCGTCTTCGCGGCGAACTGACGGCCCGCCCGCGCGGCGGCCTCCTCCCCCTCGGTATCCAGCAGGGTGGTGATCAGCATGTCCCAGACGTCCTGATCATCGGGCAGGGACTGCAGCGCCAGACGCAGCTTCTCGACGGCCTCGTCGAGCGGGGTCGCCGTCTGCGCCCCGATCGCGCCGGACGGCCGGTGGTGATCAGCAGAAGCGCCCAGTCATAGGCCAGCTCGCCGCGCGACCCCGGATGGCCCGCATAGGCGCCGGGGATGAACCGTTCGGCGTCCTCGTAGCGCTGGGTCTCCAGCAGATAGCTGGCGAACAGCTGGGGTTCGAACCGGCCGTAGATGTATTCCGCCGCCTCGGTGATCAGGCGCGGCATCTCCGATTCCGGTCCGGTGAAGGTGCGGCCGCGCACACCGTCGGCGCGGATGGTCAGGGAGACCTCGCCCTGGGGGCTGACGGTCACGGCGCCGCCGATGTGGGTCTCCTTGCCGAACCAGCCGCGCAGCAGCTTGTCGATCTCGCCGATGGAGACGCCGGTCGAGGGCACGACCACCGCCACGTCCCGCGTCCAGTTCAGGGCGACCGCGCGGTTCTCCGACGAGTTGCGGGCGTCCGCGCCGATGGTGGTGACGACGTCGGCGACGCTGCGGGCGATGACCTGTCCGGTATGGCCGCGCCGGGTCAGGCCATAGGGACTGTCGAACGGATCGACGACCACGGCGCGCGAGTTGGCGGCGGTCCAGACCATCATGGCCAGACCGGCGACGAAGCCGAGGCCCACGAGAGCGGTCATGACGCGCAGGACGAAGCCCATCCGCTCGTTCGAGACCTGGGCCTTGATCAGGCGGCGCTGTTCCTCGACCAGAAGCACCGCCGGGTCGGGCGGACCCATGGT
>CAMLNY010000189.1 GCA_946481405.1 uncultured Brevundimonas sp.
GAAGATCGGTCTGTTCGATCCCCCCGGAACGGACGGCAGGCCCTTGGAGAAGTTTTCGGTCCAGCCCTTCAGGATCTGGTCGACGAAGGCGTCCGTCTCGTCCGCGCTATAGTTGCGACGGGCCTTCATGACCGCAGCGCCCGACGCGTAGGCGGCGAAGGCCCGATCGATCTCTCCCAGGTCATCGAACGCCTTGCCGAGGGCATACTGAACGACGCTATGGGCTTCTTTACTCTGGGCGCGGCCGGCGACGCTGCGTTCGACCTCCAGAATCGACGCCAGGTCGGGGTCGTCGGGGGTGAAGGTCTTCGCTTCCGCCAGCGCCTGCCACGACCAGGCCATGGCCGAAGCGTCCGAATGCAGCCGTATGGCGCGGCGCAGCGCCGCGATCGACGCCTCCATTTCCCCGACCTGCGCCAGACAGGTCCCGAGAAAATGCCAGCCGGCCGAGTTCGTGGGCTGTTCGGTCGTCAGGTCGCGTCCCACCTGACAGGCCGCCTCGACGCGACCGTACAAGGCCAGCATCTGGCCGAACGCAAGTCGGGGACCGGGATCGCGCGGATCGACGCGGGTATGACGTTGCGCCGCTATCAGCGCGGCCTCAATGGCTCCGATCGTGGACGCAAGGCGCGCGACCGCACCCCATTTGGGCCCAAAGTCGGCGTTGCTCCCGACCGCGCGCTCGAGACTGGCGGCGGCGGCATCCCGGTCTCTGGCCTGGAAGGAGGCGAGGGCTGCGTTGACGAGATCGGACGGACCCAGCGGGGACTGACGAAGTTGGCTGGCCAATAATGGAGTTTCCCGATCGGCGCGGACGCGCGGTAACGCCGCCATAGCATCAACCGGCCGTCAGCACCCCTGTGACGCTAAAGAGACACGCCGTGTCGGACGGTGTCGAGAAGCGAGCATTTTTATGGACGCACGCGACTGTAATATTACAGATGCGTAAGGGAGCCGCGACGATTTGGCGCGGCGATGCCGCAACCGCGCGTGTCCTTAAGCTCAACAGGAGATCATTGGTGAAAGTTGAAACCGTCCGCGGGCGCCTCTTGGCGTCGACCATGATCGGCGGCGTAGCCCTGTTCGGCGCCGCGATCGTCCCGTCGGTGGCCATGCTGGCCCTGCCTGGCGTGGCTATGGCGCAAGCCTCGGCGACCCAGGGCGCCCTGTCGGGCGCGATCTCCGATCAGGGCGGCAACCCGGTGGCGGGTGCGACCGTGACTGTGACGTCCGATGCCCAAGGCTTCTCCCGCACCCTGACTTCCGACGGTGCAGGCAACTTCCGCGCCGTCGCCCTGCCGCCCGGCAGCTACACCGTCGCGATCAGCGCGAGCGGCTATGACGCCTTTACGGGCAACGTGAACGTGGGCGTCGGCGGCACCACGTCGGCCGTGTTCACCGTCGGCCGCGCGGGCGGAGAAGCCTCGAACATCGACGACATCGTCGTCGTCGGCGTTCGCACCGCCGTTTCGGATTTCGACACCACCACCACGGGCCTCAGCGTCGATGTTGAGGAACTCGCCGCCCAGGTTCCGCTCGGCCGTTCGGGCACGGCCCTGGCGCTGCTGGCGCCGGGCGTGACCGCCGGTGACGCGGCGTTCGGCGGCATCCCTGCCATCTCGGGATCGTCGGCGGGTGAAAACACGTTCTTCGTCAACGGTCTGAACACGACCGACTTCGTCAGCTTCCTGGGCGGCGCCTCGGTGCCGTTCGAGTTCTACGAGACCTTCGAAACCAAGACGGGCGGTTACTCGGCCGAGTTCGGTCGCGGCACCGGCGGCGTGATCAACGCCACGACCAAGTCGGGCGGCAATGAGTGGCGCTTTGGGCTGACCAGCTACTGGGAGCCGGAGAGCCTGCGCGATTACGCGCCCAACACCTATCTCGCGCTGAACGATCTGGACGAGGTCGAAAGCTGGGACGTGATCGCCGAAGCCGGCGGCCCCGTGATCCAGGACCGGCTGTTCGTTTATGGCCTCTATAACCAGCGTTATCGCGAAGCCTACAACCAGAACGCGTCCAACCTCGGCTTCCGCACCGAGGACGACTCTCCCGTATACGGCGGCAAGGTCGACTTCATCATCGCGGACGGCCACCGTCTGGAAGGCACCTACTTCTCGGATGCGACGACCACGGACGTTACGCAGACCACCTTCTTCGCCGGCACGGCGGGCGGCTCGCGTGAGGACGGCACCTATCAAGCCGAAAACGGCGGCGACAACTGGATCATCCGTTACACCGGCCAGTGGACCGACTGGCTGACGACCTCGCTGGCCTACGGTGAGACCAACAACCACTCGTCGACGACGTCGTCGGAAGACGGCAACCCGGTCATCACCGACATCACGGGCTTCGACTACAACAACGACGGCATCGAAGATGTCGCGAACGCCTTGTCCGCCCAGCGCGGCAACTGGCTGGTCGGTTCGCCCGGCACCAACGACGACAAGCGCGAAATGCTGCGCTTCGACGTCGACGTTTACTTCGATCTGTTCGGCTCGCATCACGTGCGCGCCGGTATCGACAACGAGGACCTGTCGGGCGCCCAGACCCTTTCGCGTTCGGGCCAAGGCTTCAACATCTGCCGTCCGAACGGTCCGATCAACACCGTGTCAGGACCGGACGCCCTGGTGTGCTCGGGCGCGCGTACCGGCGGGGTCGCCTACCGCTATCAGACGCCGTACACGGCAGCGACGATCCCGGCCGGCCGCACGGCCCTGATCGGCTCGCCGCGCCGCGTCCGCGTCGAGGTGTACAACAATGACGGCGCCTGGGAATCCACGCAGAACGCCTACTACATCCAGGACAGCTGGGAGGTCACCGACCGCCTGACGCTGAACCTGGGCGTGCGTTCGGAAAGCTTCGAGAACTCGAACATCAACGGCGACGTCTTCGTCGATATCCAGGACCAGATCGCTCCGCGTCTGGGCGCGACTTACGACGTCTTCGGCGATCGCACCGCCAAGCTGTTCGGCTTCTACGGCCGCTACTTCCTGCCGGTTGCGGTCAACACCAATCAGCGTCTGGCCGGCCGTGAACTGTATTTCCGCGACACGTACAACCTGAACGTCAACAACGGCAACCTCGCCATCGACGCCAACCAGGACGGCATCCGCGACGATAACGATCAACCCATCCTGGGTTCGATCTTCTCGCAGGTTACCCTGGCGGACGGCACGACGCGTCCGACCAACACCCAGGTCGATGCCGAACTCAAGCCCATGTACGTGGACGAGTTCATCCTCGGCTACTCGCAGGAGTTCTCGAGCCGCTGGGGTGAGTTCACCGCCAGCATCACGGGCAACTATCGCGATCTGGGCCGCGCGATCGACGACATCGCCATCGACAGCGCCCTGCAGGCCTACTGCGAGTCGGCCGGCGGCGGCCTCTCGGCCGCCAGCTGCTACTCGGTGTGGTCGGGCTTCCACCAGTACGTTCTGGCCAACCCCGGCGAAAACGTGACGGTGACCCTCGCCGGATCGGATCTGGCTGCGGCATCAGGTGGTCGGATCACGCAGGACCGTCAGGTAACCCTGTCGGCCGAAGACCTGCGGTTCCCGAAGCCGGTTCGCGAATACACCGCCGTGGAGTTCTCCCTGGATCGCGCCTTCGACGGCGTCTGGGGCGGTCGGGTCAGCTACGTCTGGTCCAAGCTGGAGGGCAACTACGAGGGGGCTCTGAAGTCCGACAACGGCCAGACCGACCCGGGTCTGACGCAGGACTACGACGTGCCGGGCCTGGCGGATGGAGCCTTCGGCTATCTTCCGAACCACCGCGAGCACTCCTTCAAGGCTTACGGCAACTGGCAGGTCACGCCGGCCTTCAACGTCGGTGCGAACATTCTCGTTCAGTCGCCGCGCCAGTTCGGCTGTCAGGGCGTCCACCCGGAGACGGATCCGAACACGGATGACGACCTGTTCGCCGCCTTCTATGGCGCGGCCTCGTGGTACTGCGACCTGGACGGCAACGGCACCTCGGAAGCCACGCCACGCGGCTCGGTGTTCGAGAGTGACTGGCTGACGCAAGTCGATCTGACGTTCGCCTACACCCTGTCTGACCGTTGGGGCATTCCCGGCGAAGGCGTGACGCTGCGGGCCGACGTGTTCAACGTTCTGGGCACGGAAAACGAACTCGACTTCAACGAGTTCGGCGAGATCGACGTCGGCGCCTACCCGGGTCCGGGCCAGCGCGACCTGAACTACGGCAAGGTCACGGCCTATCAGACGCCGCGTTACGTCCGTCTCAGCGCCTCGATCCGGTTCTAGGCCTCAGACTGATTGAATGAGCATGACTGGGCGGAGGATCTTCGGGTCCTCCGCCCTTTTCTTTGGAAAAAGGGCGCCGCAGAAAAACCATTGCGACGCTTCAGGCGTTGGGCGGGGCGAACTTCCCGCAACAGATCACGGACCGTCCATGCGCCTTCGCCTC
>CAMLNY010000190.1 GCA_946481405.1 uncultured Brevundimonas sp.
GAACTTCGCCCCGCTCGTCCGGAGCCGACCCCTCCCCGGCCGCCGACGCCCGAAGACTATGAGGCGAGAGAGCCCGGTCGCGGCAGATTGGCGGAACGCCCGCACCAGATCCCGCACAAGGGCTGGGTCGACATCTTCTGGCGCGTCGGCGGAGCCTATTTCGGCGACCGGGTGGGCTTCGTCTCGGGCGGGGTGACCTTCTTTGTCCTTTTGTCCCTCTTCCCGGCCCTGGCGGCCTTCATCACCATCTACGGCCTGTTCGCCGATCCGACCGACGCGGCCAGCCGCGTCGCCTTCCTCTATTCGGTGCTGCCCTCGAACGTGGCCCAGTTCATCAATGTCGAATTGACCCGGCTGGCGGCGGGATCGACGGGACAGCTGACCTTCACCCTGTTCTGGACCCTGGCCCTGTCGCTGTGGACGGCCAACAACGGGATCAAGACGCTGTTTTACGGCTTGAACGTCGCCTACCACGAGGTCGAGAGGCGCAACATCGTCAACTACAACCTGCTCTGTTTCGCCTTTACCCTGACCGGGCTGGCGGCGGTGCTGATGAGCGCGGCGCTGGTGGTCGGCGTGCCCGTGGTGCTGGGCGTCTTCGGACTGGCGGACGAATGGGAGCGGCTCGCGCCCCTGCGCTGGCCTCTGCTGTTCCTCGGCTACGTCGGGGCCCTGACGGTGATCTATCGCTTCGGCCCCTGCCGTCAGAGGGCGCGCTGGCGCTGGCTGACGCCGGGGGCCCTTTTCGCGGCCAGCCTCAGCGTCTTCGTCTCCTTCATCTTCAGCTGGTACCTGACCACCTTCGTGCGGCTGGACTCCTACGGCCCACTGGCCACGGCCATGGGCTTCCTGCTGTGGACCTGGATCTCGGTGCAGATCATCCTGATGGGCGCCGAGCTCAACGCCGAAATCGAGCACCAGACCGCCGTCGACACCACCACCGGCTCGCCGGAAGCCATCGGTGCACGCGGCGCGGTCATGGCCGACAGCGTCGGTCCGCGCCGCGGCAATCCCGCCGCCCTCACCTTCACCCTGAAGCACGCCGAAGCCCTCGCGGACCGTTTGTCGCGGCGGCGAAATCGCCCGCAGGTCTGACGCAGGAGTCGCAATCGCTCCGCTTCGTCCCTATGTCATTGGGATGAGTAACGGTTTTCGCCCTACCACCCTCGAACGCGCCTACGAACTGGCCCGCAGCGGCCAGTGCCGCACCGTGGGCGATATCAAGTCCCGCCTGCAGGCGGAGGGCCACGAACGGGTTCAGGACCGTCTTTACGGCGGCTCCCTGACCTCGGCCCTGCGCAAGCTCTGCGTCGAACACTATATCGCCCCGCCCGAGGACGAGCCCGCCGCCGAACCACAGTGAGGCCGCTTGCCCCGCGCCCGCGCGGCGCGTAATCGCGCGGACGAATGTTCGGCCTCGCCAATCCCGCCCGTTTCATGACCTTCACCCGGCCGCTGACGCCGCTGCTGTGGGCGCTCGCGGCTGGTCTTCTGGCAATCGGGACCTGGCTCAGCTTCGCCGCCCCTGGCGACTATCAGCAGGGCGACACGGTCCGGATCATGTTCGTTCATGTCCCGGCTTCAACGCTGGGCCTCGCGGCCTATGCGGCGCTGGGCGTCTCCAGCTTCTTCGCCCTGGTCTTCCGCCATCCGCTGGCCGACGCCGCCGCCCGCGCGGCCGCCCTGCCCGGCGCGGCTTTCACGGCGCTGGCGCTGATCACCGGCGCCCTGTGGGGCCAGCCGATGTGGGGGACCTGGTGGGTGTGGGACGCGCGCCTGACCTCGGTGCTGGTCCTCTTCCTCTTCTACCTCGGCTACATGGCGCTTCGCGCCTCGATCGACGACGAACAGAAGGCCGCGCGCGCCGCCGCCGTGCTGGGGCTGGTCGGCCTCATCAACCTGCCGATCGTGAAGTTCTCGGTCGACTGGTGGAACACCCTGCACCAGCCGGCCTCCCTGCTGCGAGCCGGGGGATCGAGCCTCGATCCGGTCTTCCTCGCGCCCCTCCTGACCATGATGGCGGCCTACGGCATGCTGTTCCTGGCGGTCTGGCTGACCTCGATCCGCACCGAAGTGACCCGCCGGCGGGTCCAGACCCTGCGCGCCCGTCAGGCGCTGGAGGCGTGATGCCCGACCTCGACATGACCCCCTACGCCGCCTTCGTCTGGCCCGCCTGGGGCGTCAGCGCCCTTGTGCTGGCCGGGGTGGTCGCCCGCGCCGTGACCGCCTCGCGCAGATGGAAGGCCGAGCTGAAGCAACTGGAGGATGATCCGGCTCAAGTAGCGCTCGGCGCGATAGGGAAAAAGTCATGAGCCGGTGGCTCACCGTCATCCCGCTGGTCGTGCTGGCGGCGCTCGCGGCCCTCTTCATCGGCTGGTCGCTGAAGCGCGATCCCGAGTTCAAGCCGGACGCCCTCGTCGGCCAGCATGTACCCGAGACCGTCCTGCCCATCCTTCAGGACGGCGTCGCCGGACCCCAGCATGTCGACATCCGTACCGCCGGGGTCGGCAAGCCGATGATCGTCAACCTGTTCGCCAGCTGGTGCGCTCCCTGCCGCATCGAGCATCCGAAGCTTCTGGCCCTGAAGGCCCAGGGCATCGCCGTCGTCGGCGTCGCCTACAAGGACGAGCCCGAGGCGACCCAGGCTTTCCTCGACGAACTGGGCGACCCCTTCGCCATGGTTCTGGTCGACCGCGACGGCCGCGCCGGTCTCGACCTCGGCATTTCCGGCGTGCCGGAGAGCTTCGCTGTGGACGCCATGGGCCGGATCGTCGCCAAGTCCTCGGGGCCGCTGCTGACAGACGCCGACGTCGACCGCCTGACCGCCGCCCTTATCGCCCCGACCCGGCCTCTTCCCACGGCGACGACACTGGAACAAGCTCAGGCGCGGCGGGAAGCGGCGCAGTAAAGCCGGGCTCAAGTAGCGAGACGCCGCGCGTCGAGCGGTAGCCCGCCGACAATGGGCTCAAGCAGCGAGCGACCGCGTCGCGAGCGGTAGCCACCCAAAAGCCCGTTAACCCTTTTTCGACAGGAATCGTTAACCCTGTCGGCATGAGCGCGATCCGGCCAGATCTTCCGTCCTCCCTGCCCCAGCCGTCCGGCAGGCCGTCGGCCCAGGTGAAAGCGGCCCAGGCGGCCTTCTTCCGCGCCGCGTTAAGCGAGGTGCAGGCGACCGCCCCCCGCCCTCAAACCGTCCCCGCCGCCCCATCCGCGAGCGCCCCGGCGCCCGAAGCCGAAAGCCCCCGCCTGCCGCGTCTGGGCCAGCTTCTCGACATCCGGGTCTAGAAACCCGCCGAACCCGGACGGCCCGGGATGACCCGGAGCCCCTCCGGTGCTAGACGCGCGCGCATCCGCCCTCCCCCAGGATTCGCTCCATGCCCGCCGCTCCCGATTTCCCGCCCGCCCCCGATGCGGTGAAGCCCGTCCGCGCCCTGATCTCCCTGTCGGACAAGACGGGTCTGGAGGAGGCCGCGCGCGCGATGCACGAGGCGGGGGTGGAGCTGGTCTCGACCGGCGGCACCCGCGCCGCCATCGCCGGCTTCGGCCTGCCGGTGAAGGACGTCGCCGACCTGACCGGCTTCCCCGAGATGATGGACGGCCGGGTCAAGACGCTCCATCCCGTCGTCCACGGCGGCCTGCTGGGCGTCCGCGACGCAACCCCGCACAAGGCGGCGATGGACGAGCACGGCATCGGCCCAATCGATATCGTCTGGATCGACCTCTATCCGTTCGAATCGACCGTCGCCTCGGGGGGCGGTTTCGACGCCGTCATCGAGAACATCGACATCGGCGGACCGGCCATGATCCGTTCGGGCTCCAAGAACCACGGCTATGTCGCCGTCGCCGTCGACAGCGAAAGCATCGGCCTGATCGTGGAGGCCCTGAAAGCCTCCGGCTCGACCTCGCTGGCCCTGCGCAAGCAACTCGCCGGCCGCGCCTTCGCCCGCACCGCCGCCTATGACGCCGCCGTCTCGGGCTGGTTCGCCGGTCAGCTGGAGGACGCCGCCCCGGCCCGCAAATCCATCGCCGGATCCTTGGCCCAGACCCTGCGCTACGGCGAGAACCCGCATCAGTCGGGCGCCTTCTACCGCACCGGAGAGGCCCGCCCCGGCGTCGCCTACGCCGAACAGATTCAGGGCAAGGAGCTGGGCTACAACAACATCGCCGACGCCGACGCCGCCTATGAGCTGGTGGCCGAGTTCGAGTCCCCGGCCTGCGTCATCGTCAAACACGCCAATCCCTGCGGCGTCGCCGTCGGCAAGGACCTGTCGGAAGCCTACGCCCGTGCCCTCGAATGCGACGCCGTCTCGGCCTTCGGCGGCGTCATCGCCGTCAACCGCCCGCTGAATGGGGCCGACGGAGATCGGAAGAGCGTCGTGTAGGGAAAGAGTGTAGATCTCGGT
>CAMLNY010000191.1 GCA_946481405.1 uncultured Brevundimonas sp.
ACGGCGGGCGCCGGAGCGTCGGGCCAGATCCTCGTCGTGGCTGACGATCAGGACGGTGGCGCCCAGTTTGTTGAGCGCCTGGAACAGCTTCAGCAGCCGGTCGGCCATGGCCGGATCGACGCTGCCGGTCGGCTCATCGGCCAGGATCAGGTCAGGCCTGGCCATCACGGCGCGGGCGATGGCGAGGCGTTGCTTCTCGCCGCCCGACAGGGTGGTCGGCAGGGCGTAGGCGCGATTCGCCAGCCCGACCCAGGCCAGCATTTCCTCGACGTCAGCGGCATAGGCGGCGCGCTTCTGGCCGCGCACGCGAAGCGGCAGGGCGGCGTTGTCGAAGACGCTGAGGTGGTCCAGCAGGCGGAAGTCCTGGAACACGACGCCCATGCGGCGACGCCAGGCGGGGCGGTCGCGGGGGGTGACCTCGGTGACGTCCTCGCCGAACAGGCTGATGCGGCCGTCGTCGGGGCGTCCGGCGAGGGTCAGAAGCCGCAGCAGCGAAGACTTTCCCGCTCCTGAGGCGCCGGTAAGGAAGTGGAAAGAGCCGCGCGGCAGGATGAGGTTAACGTCCCGCAGCACGCCGGGCGATTCGGCATAGCCGAAGCTGACCGCCGACAGGCGGACGGTTTCGGGCGAAGGCGCGAGTTCGGCGGCGCGACGGGGCGACTGAGGCATCGAGTTTTTTCGTCAGGACCGGAGCGCGTCGCGTTCCGACAGGAGGGGGCCGGCGAGCGGCCTCGCAGTCAGCCGCCCATGATACTGACCTGCCCGTCCTGCGCCACCAGCTATTTCGCCCCGGACGGCGCGATTCCGCCCGCGGGCCGCAAGGTGCGTTGCCAGTCCTGCGCCCATGTCTGGCACGGGATGCCGACCGACGAGCCGCTGGAGCTGACAGCGGCCAGCGAGCCGGTTCCGGCGCCCGAGTCGAAGACCTTCGAAGAGGCGCCGCCGGTTTCGGTCGAGACCCCGGCGCCCGAACTGCCCAAGGCTTTCCGCGCCCGGGCCGAGCAGCAGCGCCGTCTGCGTCGCGCCGCGGCCCATGGGGCGGTCTGGGCGGGTCTGGCGAGCGTGTTCGTCGGGCTGCTGGCCGCTGGATGGTTGTTCCGGGTCGAGGTGGTGGAGCTCTACCCTCGCGCCGCCGCCGCCTACGCCATGGTCGGTTCGCCGGTGAACGCGGTCGGTCTGGAGTTCGAGGCGGTGACGGCCAAGGCGGTCGCGGACCGTCCGGACATGGTGATGGTGTCCGGCGCTCTTCGGAACGTGCGGGACCGCGAGATCGTCCCCCCGCCGGTGCGCGTCGCCCTGCTGGACGCCCACGGCGCCGAGGTCGGCCATGCCCTGGTCGAGCTGGAAGGCGCCCCCGTCCTCCCGGGCGGGGTCAAGGGTTTCGCGGTCATGATCCGCGATCCGGGCGCCCATGGCGTCGATGTCGGCGTCGACTTCGCCAAGGCCGGAGACGCCCCCGCGGCGGCTCATGGCGACGCGCACGGCGCACCGGCGCCGCATGCCCGTCCCCTGCCGGAGGCGGACGATCACGGCCTGCGTCCGGCCCTGATCGAGGAGGCGCCGACGCATCACGCGGATCCCGTCGATGCGGCGCCGGTGCATGCCGAACCCGCCCAGGAACCGGCCCATGCGCCGGCGGCGGATCACGCGCCTATCGACAGCCATGGGTCCGGGGCGGTATCCGCCTCGCATGGCTGAAGCTCCCCCGACGCCCACCGTCCTTCTTCCCGAAGCCGAGGTCGCGCGCATCGTCGCCGAACTCGCCGAACGGATCGCGCCTGTCATCGACGACGAGACCGTCGCGGCCGTGCTTCTGACCGGCGGCCTGTGGTTCGCGGCGGACCTGACGCGGGCCCTGTCGCGGATCGGACGGCATGTCCGTTTCGACGCCCTGTGGCTGGCCTCCTATGGCGACGAGCAGTCGAGCCGGGGGCGGATCGACGTCCATGCGCCGTTCCAGCGCTCGCTGATCGGCCGCAAGGTGCTGATCCTCGACGACGTTTTCGACACCGGCCTTTCGCTGGCCGAGGCGGTGCGGCATGCGAAGGAGGCGGGTGCGGCCGAAGTGGTCACCTGCGTCTTCGCCCGGAAGCCCTGGCCCCTGCCGCGCGCGCCGGAGCCGGATTTCGTGGGCTGGGAGGCGCCGAACCGGTTCCTCGTCGGATACGGGCTGGATCATGCCGGCGCCATGCGCGGCCTGCGGTCGATCTTGGTCTGGCCGACGCCTGAAATCGCGGCCAGTGCGTCGAGCGTGCCCGGTTCGCGCTGGGCGATCTCCAGCAGGGTCTTGTCCTGGAAGATGACATAAGGCGGGACGTGCTGTTCCGAGGCGCGGTCGCGGCGCCAGGCGCGCAGCACCTCGAAGCGGGCGCGGACGTCGGCGTCCAGCGCCTCGACGGCGGCGTTCCTGTCGTTGCGCGCGCGGTTCCGCGGATTGCCGGACCGCGTCGAGGCGTCGAAGCCGGGGGGCGTGCGGCGGACCTCCACGGCGATCTCGCCGCGATAGACGGCGCGGACGCGGTCCGGATCGCCGAGACCGACGAGGGGTTTGCCGTCGTTGGGGTCTTCCAGCAGCAGGCCCTCGAACATCAGGTGATCGATGATGTCGCGCCAGCCGTTGGGCGAAATGTCCTTGCCGATGCCCCAGGTGGAAAGGTCCGCTTCCCACGGCTGGACGTCTTTCGTCTTGCCGAGCAGGTGATCGACGATCCGGCCCTTGCCGAAGCGACCGCCCAGACGCTGGACGGCGGCGAGCGCCTTCTGGGCCGGGACGGTGGCGTCGTAGAGGGCGGGCGGGTCGGTGCAGATGTCGCAGACGCCGCAGGGGCCCGCGTCGGTTTCTCCGAAATAGCGGCGGACGGCCTGGGGGCGGCAGACGGCGCCGTCCAGCATGGCGAACAGCTGGCGGGCCTTGCGGGTCTGGACGGCTTTGACCTCCTCGGCCATCGGGCGGCCGTCGAGGCGGCGCAGGGTCCAGGCGATGTCGGAGGGGCCGTAAAGGGTGATGCCCTCGGCCGGTTCGCCGTCGCGTCCGGCACGGCCGATCTCCTGCCAGTAGGCCTCCAGCGAGCCCGGCGGGTCGGCGTGGATGACGAAGCGGACGTCGGCCTTGTCGACCCCCATGCCGAAGGCGATGGTCGCGACCATGACGGCGCCGTCTTCGGCGAGGAAGCGTTCGAGGCGACGGTCGCGCTCGGGGCCGGCCATGCCCGCGTGATAGGCGATGGCGTTGGTTCCGGCCGAGGTCAGGGCGTCCGCGACGCGTTCGCAACCGTCGCGGCTGCCACAATAGACGACGCCCGACTGGCCGCGGCGGGCGCGGACCAGTTCGATGACGTGGGCGTCGGTGCGGGCGCGGGAGGCGGTTTCCTTGCGGATCGCCGAGAGCTGGAGGTTCGGGCGGGCGAAGCTGTCGACGAAGACGGCCGCGTGTTCGAGGTGCAGCGAGGCGAGGATGTCGTCGCGGGTCCGGGCGTCGGCCGTGGCGGTGACGGCGATGCGCGGGACGCCGGGGAAGAGCTCTCCGAGACGGCCCAGCGTCCGGTAGTCGGGGCGGAAGTCGTGACCCCACTGGGAGACGCAGTGGGCCTCGTCGATGGCGATGAGGCTGAGCGGCAGGTCACGCAGCCGATCGGTCAGGGCGCCGGAGGCGAGACCTTCGGGAGAGACATAGAGCAGGTCCAGTTCGCCGGAGCGGGCGGCGCGAAGGACATTGGTGCGCTCGTCCAGCGAGAGGCCGGAATCGAGGCGGGCGGCGGCTACGCCCTGTTGCCGCAGCGCCTCGACCTGATCGGTCATCAGCGCGATCAGCGGCGAGATGACGAGGCCGAGCCCGGGGCGAAGGATCGCCGGAATCTGGTAGCAGACCGACTTGCCGCCGCCGGTCGGGAGAACGGCGAGGACGTCGCGACCGGCGAGGATCTCGGCGACGACCTTCGCCTGAAGCCCCCGGAAGTCGGCATGGCCCCAGACGCGCTCCAGCGTCTGCCGCGCGGCGTCGAGGCCGGGCGGAGAGGGGGGCGAGTCGGCGAGCATCGGCGGTTTGTGCCTGATCCGTTCGGGGGTGTCATCCGCGAGAAGGCGGCGGACCCAAAAACACCGTTCAACCCGTCCACATCGTGCGGCGTCCTGAGCCGTGCTGAGTGGCGATGTCAAAGACCGGGCGTCAGTGTCGCACGGTTTCGAGAGGTGGCTGGGAAAAGGGCTATAATTAGAGCCGCGCGTTGTTTCCAAAGGCGGATTCGGGCGATCCGTTGATGGGTATCGCGCCTTCTTTCGTCATTCCGGGCTCCGGGAAGCGACCAGACACCCGGAACAGAGCGGCGCGCGAGAGCGCGACCCTGTCGCGGACGCCGGCCGGTGGACATGCGGACACATCGCCTCCGCTTCGCTGCG
>CAMLNY010000192.1 GCA_946481405.1 uncultured Brevundimonas sp.
CGGATCGGGTACGCGACAGGTGAAACTGGCCGCCATTGAGGGATCGCCGCGACCGTCATAGGCCGCCACGGCCGGATAGGGACAAAGCGGACGGGTAAGGATGACCTGGTCGTTCTCAACGTGAGACGCCGTGATCACCCCGGGATCGCGGCCCTCCTCCACCCATGCCACCACGGCGGGCAGGAGGTTTTGGTCCGGATCGTAAGGTGTTTGACGGTCTCCCGCGCCGCCGAAGCGGTCGGCGCCCGGGCCGCCCGAACAGTGCAGCATGGCGGGCGGCAGATACAGCCGTAGGGCGTCTTCAGCGCCGGGTCCGCTGTCACGTAACGCGGCCTCGACATAGGCGATGGTCTGCTGCGGCATCGTCGAGGGATCCAGCAGGCCGTGGTAGAATATGGCCTTGCCGCCCCGCTCGACGAAGGCGCTGATGTTTGTTCGATCGGCCGCCATTCCCGGCATCCGCGCCGAAGCCGCCGGGATATCGGTGGCCGGGTCGAACGTGACGGGGTCCCAGTCGGGATCGTCATGGGCCAGCAGGCCAAAGATCGCCTTGGCCAGGCCCGGCGGCGGACCGGGGCGCGGCGTCACGCCGGGCCACAGGCCGTGATCGACTGCGCGATCGCCCGCCATGACCGGCGCCATGATCGCGCGGATCGCCACCAGTTGCGGCGTGGTCAGGCAGCCCTCGCCGGGCGCATCCGCGCACGACAGCGACGCCGGATCGAACCGGCACGAGGCCGGATCGGTGACCATACCGTCCTTGAGGCCGTCGGCTTCATCGCAGGTTGCGACCGCAGCCGCGCCGATCCGCTCCCAGGTCGCCGCGCCGATGGAGGCGGAAGGGTCTCTGACGGCGTGCAATGAAGCCATCAGGTGGCGCGCGGATAGCCCGACGAGATCATAGCCCGGGGCGCCGACGATGATCCCGTCGTAGTCGGCGGGATGGTCCTGCAGTTCCTTGGCAGCCTGACGTCCTCCCCCGGAGCAACCGATGAAGTAGCTGTGGTTGGGGCCTCGGCCGTAGTAGGCGGCGACGAAGGCCTTGGAGACGTTCGCCAGTCGGTGGTGGGCGCGCCAGGCGTAGTTCTCGCTCCTGCGCGGATCAGCCACCCAGGTGACGTCGGCAAAGCCGTGCCCGGTGTCCGTCGACGCCGCTGCGAAGCCCTGCTCGACCCCGCGCGCCATGTCGACGTAATTCAGATAGCCCGCGTTGCCGCCCACGCCTGTGCCCAGGAACCGGCCATTCCAGCCCTCGATTGGCAGCCACACTTCAAAGCCGATATCGCCGTCGATCTGACCGACGACCCGGCATACGGCCCGCGCGACATCGCCTTGGGTCCGGCCCTGCTGCGCAGGCGGGCTCCAGGTTCCAGTCGTCACAGCCGCCGGGGCCGGGTGCACACCCGCCTGCGCCCTGCCCGCGCCGAAGGACGTGACGCAACCTCCCGCGCCGATCGCCAGTCCGGCGGCGACGGCGAGAGCGGTGCGGATCACCATGACTTGCTGAGGGTGAAGTTCACGAACCGCCCCAAAGCGCTGGCGTTGGCGGGATCGAAGGCCATGGAGCCGTTGATGACCACCGGCGGATCCGTGTCGAAGACATTCTGGGCGCTCAGCGACACCCGAACGCCTTCCAGAGGCGGGAAGGCCGGCTGTTCGAAGGTATAGGCCACCGTCAGATCGAACGTCGAATAGCTGTCAACCTTGGCGACCGGCGTGACGACGTTGTTGTCGTAGCCGCCCACGAAGTTGAAGAAGCCGTCCACGTCCCAGCCGCCGAGGCCGGTCCAGCCGAGCGAGGCCCTGACGCGCGTGCTGACCGGATTGTTGATCGTATCGAGGGTGTCCACGAAGGCGGCCCCCGGCAGCAGGGCCGTCTCCGCCTCGAGGATCTTGGTGAAGTCGCCCCGGACGCGCCAGGCGCCCCAGGTGTTCTCGAAACCATAGGCGGCCGATAGATCGACGCCCGACTGTCTGAATCCGCCGAGATTCTTGCGCCGGCTGTCCACGATCAAAAGGAAATTGCCGAAGGGCTCGGGCGTGCCCTTGTAGAAGGGCGAGTTGTAGATTTCGGTCAGCTGGGCCGGGGTCGGATTGCGGATGATGTACTGTGACAGAAGCGACGCGTTCGCCAGGGTCGTGGCGTACGGCAGGGTGTCGATCCGGTTCGTGTAGTCGATCGTGTACCAGGTCGCCGACAGTCTCAGACCCGGCGCGAACGACGGCGTATAGTCCCCGCCGAACGAGACGGTCTCCGCCTCCTCCGGAGCGATCCCCGGACGGCCGCCCAGCAGCTCGATGCCGTGGCTGAGACCGTTGGGTGCAGTCGACAGCGGATCGATGAAATCGACCACATTGTAGGTGCCGCTGCCGCCTGCATCGATGTCCTTCAGCGTCGGGGCGCGGAAGGAGGTGCCATAGCTCGCGTGCAGGCTCAGATCGGCGATCGGGTCCCAACGGACGCCTATCTTGGGATTGCTGGTGTTGCCGAAATCCGAATACTCCTCGAACCGGCCGGCCACCGACAACTCCAGCCGCTGGATCAGCGGCATGGGGTTCGCCTCGCTGACCAGAGGCACGAAGATCTCGGCGAACACGGCCTCCACATCCCGCTCGACCCGGCTGTTCAGCGTCGTGACGGGATCCGCGGTAGTGGTGTTGCGGACCTGGTTGGAGAAGCCCTCCGCGTTGTAGATCTCGACGCCCAGAGCCGCGCGGATCGGTCCGGCGGGCAGTTCGAACAGACTGCCCGAAAGCTTCAGACTGTAGTCGTTGAGCTTGTAGCTCGTGTTCAGGTCCGAGAAGCCGTTGAGGCGGGCCACCGTGGCCGCGTTCTGGGTGTTATGGTCCCCGAACGGATTGAACGCCGTGGCCGGATTGGTGTCCCCGAGCACGGAGGCCAGGTTCACCGTCCTCAGCTGGCCTTCGGCGCGGCGATGGGCCGAGGCGACGTTCAGGGCCGCATAGCCGTCGAGCACCCAGTCGCTGAACAGGTCCAGCTTGAAGGCGAAGGCGTTCTGCTGGCTCGTCTCCTCGCCGTGGGAGTAGTTCGGGAAAACGTCGGCGAAGTTGTAGTTCACCGTGACATTGGCGGCGGCCGGATTGGTGGGGTGCACGAAGAAGGGATTCGCGCGCGGCACCACCAGCGCCGCCGTGGCCGAGGCGGCGCCGACGGAGGATCCGCCGCGGTTCATGAACGATCGCTTGGCGTAGAAGCCGTCGTAGATCTGAAGCCGGTCGCCAACGTTTTGCCGGGCTGACAGGACGTAGCTGTCCCGTTCCTGGTCCGCCAGATAGTCGCGCGTGTCGGCGGGATCGGTGAGGTTTGCGGTCCCTGCCACCAGTTGGGCCGGGGTGAGACCCACGCCGCTGGAGCCGCGCGGGATCGCATAGGTTACGCCGCCGACCACGATGGTGCCGGGATTTGAGAAGTTCACGCGGCGATCGGGCCCGCCGAACGGACGCAGATCGGCCGACAGGAAGTCGCGATCCGATGCCGCCAGCGGACTACGATCGAAATGCTCGTAGGCGAAGAAGACATCGCCGCTGCCCCAGGTCTTGCCCAGCGTCTGACCAACGGTCCACTGGTCGACGCCGCCGCCGTGGTGGTGGTCAGCGCCCGCGCGCTGAAGCTACATGGCGGGGTCGCCGCGGCCGACCTGGCGCAGCCGGATCCCGTCGGCCACCACCTCGACGCGCTGCAGGGCCCCGGCCGGGAACAGGCCCACGTCATTAAACTGCCAGTCCACACCGCTGGGCGCGAGACGGCGGCCGTTGAGCAACACCAGGGTGGAGCCGGTCCCCAACCCTCGCAGGTTGATGCCGGTGCCCTGGGTCACGTTGGCGGCGGCGTTCTGGGTCTGACCGCCCTGCCCCTCCTGGGCGCCGAGGCTGATGAACTGCGGCAGGGAGCGCACGATGTCGGCGGTGTTGACGACGCCAGTGGACAGGATCTCCTCCTGACCGATCGGACGCGCGGCTGAGCCGACGGGGGCGACGCCGCGAATGCTGGTGCCGGTAACGACGATATCCTCGACCTGATCAGAGTCCTGATCGTCCTGCGGGGTGGTTTGCGCGAGCGCATATGCCGGCGTCGCGAGAGCGCACGCGAGGGCGGTTGTCGTCAGAATACGGAACCTGCGGCCCGTCCGCGGTGAAGCCTGTCTCATGATATCCCTCCGTGCGCCGCGATCCATCGTTCGTGCGGTGGCTTTTCCGTCCTGCGCTCAGGAGAAGCTCCGGGGTCCGGGAATATTTGTCAAGCTTCTTACAGTTATGATGTCTGCAGTTAGTGATAATGCGGATTTCCGCTGAGGGCGGCGAACGTCGGACGAACCTCGTCCAACGCGTCCAGCGTCAGCAGGTCTGTCCTGACC